>CAYHUF010000009.1:0-13785 GCA_964359775.1 uncultured Candidatus Saccharibacteria bacterium | reverse complement strand
GATGGCTTACGATCAAATGAACATTGATTTGCGTTTGAACGAACGCAAAGGTCAAGGCGCTCACTATGCCCCGGTGGCTGACAAGGATTGGGTAGTGAAAGTTATCACTTTGGCTAAACAAAGCATTTCCGCTAAAAAATTAGTCTTAGGGATAGCTAATTATGGTTATGAATTTGAAGTGACCGGCGCTTCTGGTCGTTATACTTACAAAAAAGTTCGGGCGGTCTCTTATCAAACTTTTATGAATTTAGCCAAAACTCAAAATATCGTTCCGACCCGCAATCCGGCCGGAGAGCTTGGTTTTACTTATCTGGCGACTAATGGTAAGACCAGGGTTTTGTCTTTGTCTGATTCAGTAGCGATTGCCAACCGGATCAAGATAGCTCGGAATTTTAAGCTAGCCGGAGTGGCTTTGTTCCGGGTTGACCCTGAGGCTGACCCGGTTCAATGGTCGATGTTTACCCACTAGTCTCAACGAAAGAGATCCTCATCTCAGTTCGTAATAATGACAGACTCGAACCCTCACAATAAAGAAATTTGGTCGACTAAAAGCGACGAAGAGTTGGTGCTTTTAACTTTGACTGATTCGGACTGGTTTACGGCTTTGATTGAGCGTTATCGAGAACCTCTGGCTCGTTACTTGCGCCGACGCTCCAATATCGGTTCGGATGAAACCGAAGATTTATTGCAAGAGATTTTTATTAAGGCCTATCTTAATCTTAATGACTTTGATCGCCGATTGAAATTTTCATCTTGGTTGTATCGGATTGCTCACAATCAATCGGTTGATTTGTGGCGTCGAGCCAAGTCCCGCCCGAGTCAAGCTGTCGATCCGGAAGACAATTTTTGGCTGGTCCTGGCTGATGAGTTTGATTTGGAACAAGAAGCGTCGCGGCGAGAATTAGCCGATCAAGTTCGACAATTGGTGGCGCAATTACCGGTAGACTATCGCGATGTTTTGACTTTACGTTTTTTGGAAGATAAAGATTATCAGGAGATCTCCGATATTTTAGAAAAACCTCCCGGCACGATTGCCACCCTGCTGTCTCGAGGGAAGATTAAATTACGAAAATTGTGGGCGGAATCTAATCAAAAAAAACATGACTGAACAATTAAGCCAAAAAATTATTAACAAGATCAAACAAGAGAGAATTACTCCGCGACCTCGGTGGTGCTTCTTTCTGTTGGACGCGTGGTGGTGGTCGCTCTTCGTCTTGTCGACCATCTTAGGAACTTTGGTTTTTACTTTAATTTTTAAAAATGTGGCTGATAATGATTGGTCTATCTATACCGCTCTAGGCAAGACCTTTAGTTCCAAAGTCTTTTTTACCCTGCCATATCTTTGGCTTTTATTTCTGGCCCTGATTATTTTTTTGGCCTGGCGAGAATTAAAACAAACTCGCCGAGCTTACCGCCGAAATCTAAGCTTAATTTTAATTGGGTGTTTAAGTTTGAGTTTTTTTGCCGGGGCTTCAATTTACCAATTCGGCGTTGCTGATGATTTGGAGGAAACATTAAGTGTCCTAGCCCCTCAATATCAAAGTTATCGGATTCGTTCTTCCGGTCTGTGGGATAAACCGGAAATTGGTTTTTTGGCCGGAGAAATCGTAGCTGTGGCTGATGCTGATAATTTTCTTCTAAAAGATGTCGATCAGAAGGTTTGGATTATTGAAGGGCGGGAGATTGTTTGGACCGGCTTGGCTCGTCCGCAGGTTCGATCTTTGGTTAAAGTTAGCGGTTTTCTGGGAGATAAGCACCATTTTGTGGCTAAAACTGTTCGACTTTGGCGACCTTAAGGGATGGACCTGGCCTATCTTTTGAACGGGTTTGAGATTTTCCAGTCTCAAACCCGTTCTTTTGTCCCCAGTTACTTTTTAAAGTGGCTTTGCTTGACTGGCGCATAGTGGTATTATTTTAGTAAGTTTTAATCGGTCCGAATTTTTAGGCCACTATTTTAGTTATTTTTTTATTATGAAAAATCAAAACATTAAAGATTCTGATGCCGATGGTTTACTCGATTCAGTTGAGGAACATCGCAAAACCGATCCTTTAAAAGCCGATACTGATAATGATGGTTTGAATGATTACGCTGAGCTTAATGTTTACGGCACTGATCCACTCAAGAGAGATACCGATGATGATGGCATGGGGGATGGTGATGAAATCAAGCGAGGTCGTAATCCCTTTGGAGCTGGTCAGCTGAAAGATTTGTTTATTCCCTACGAAGGCAACGGTTATCAGCCAGAAGCTCTTAATCCTTATCGAATTCTTTTTTACTCCATCACCTCTATCGGTATTAAGGTTTTTGTGGCCTTAGTGATTTTTATGTTTCCGCTCTCAGCTTTACTGGTTCCCGATATCCTCAACGATCAAAGTAAAAAAATTGTCGCCTTGACTAATGAGGTTCGAGCTAAGGCTGGCGTTCCACCTTTGCGAGAAAATCAAACTCTTGATCAAGCGGCTAACAAGAAGGTCGAAGATATGCTGGTTCGACAGTATTTTTCTCATCAAGGCCCGGACAATCGAGCGGTGTCTGATTGGCTGTCGGCGGTGGGCTATCCTTATTTAGTGGCCGGAGAAAACTTGGCGATGGGCTTTGCCACTCCGGAAGAAGTGGTGGATGGCTGGACCAAGAGTAAGACTCATTATTCCAATATGATCGATTCGGATTTTGATGAAATCGGGATTGGTTTGTTGGTGGGAAAATATGACAATGTTGAAACAACGGTAGTGGCTCAATATTTTGGCCGGCCGAGTGGCGAAAAAATGATTATGTTGCAAGCACTTAGCGCTCAAGCGGACACTGGTTCCACTAGCTCCACTTTAGCTTCCGCAACCAATCAAAAACCGAAAGTGCTGGGGGTTAAAAAATATGCCAGCGATTTGTCGGTCGACAGCGCTCGATCCAAACTTTACTTAAAAGACGATCCAGCCGGCCGAGGCAAGATTGCATCAGCTATTGTTTACCTGGGTTCGGATGTGGAATTAGCCACTGTTAATTTTGGCGGCTACTCAATCGACCTCAAGCGAGACACCGGTGATTTATCCAAATGGACCGGGGACATTCTAATTTTTAAAGAAAACTTAGATAAAGTTTTATCACCGCTGGTTTTGTCGGTTTTGTCGCTGACCGATAGTGATGGCAATAGTGTCGATACTGATTTAGACTGGGACCAGGCCCCTGTTTCCCGCCCCTCGCTGTTTAGAGAATACTCCTTATTAAAGCAATATAAGGCGCTGGATTTGGGCAATTTATTTTTGGTCAGCACTTTATATTATAAGGTGTTGCTGTTCTTGGCTTTGGTCGCCTTAGCTCTGAATACTTTTATCGAAATTAAGCGTCAATATCCGCGAATGATTTTCTCAGCTTTAGGCTTTGTTATTTTATTAATCATTTTAATTATTGTTTAGTCGATTCTTTAATCTAAAAATCAATCGTATTAATTCCATGAAAAAACTTTTTTTCTTCAGTCTCGGTTTAATTATCACTTTGTCTAGTTTGGTTCAATTAGCTCAAGCCGCTTCAACTACTTATGTCACTAGAGTTAGTTCCACTTTAGCTAATGGTAATTATCAGGCCGGCCAAGTGGTACCGATCGTAGTCACTTTCAGCCAACCTGTCATCGTCACTTCTTATGGTAGTAGTAGTCAAAATTCCAATCCTCAGTTGAAACTTCAATTAGACAATAGTTTAACGGGGACGGCTTATTTTTCCGCTGTGTCGGGTAATCAAATCACTTTTAATTATACCGCTGGAGCCAACGATCAAACCGCTTGGCTCGATTATGCTTCAACCACGTCTTTAATTTACAATTCCATTGATCCATCTCAAGTTACGATTACCAATGCCAGCAGTAGCGAACCAGCCAACCTGATTTTGACGTTGCCGGGTAGTGCCAGTTCATTGGTGGGTAATGCTAAAATTAGTTTTGACAATCACTCTAATCCAGCCGTGCTTAATGTTTCAGCTTTGGTGGCCGACGGCGCTTACCGGGCCGGCGATACTATTCCCTTGACGGTGTCTTTTAGCCGGCCAGTGACGGTCAGTCCTTACGTTTGGCGAAGCTTTAACCCCAGCCGCTCGCCTAAATTTTCACCTCAAACTCGCGTTTTTCCCGCTTTGACTCTAACTTTTGATGGTGGAGTAACTAAGGCGGTAACTTACAGTAGCGGCTCCGGTTCAACGGTTCTTAATTTTGATTATACGATTAGCTCCGGTGAGACTACCGGTAAATTAGCCTATGCTTCCAGTAGCGCCTTAACTTTCAATCGTGACTATTTAAATTTAGCTAATCCGGAGACCGGGGTGACGATCTACGAAGACTCAATTGGCTCAATCGCTGATACCGGAACTGTGGCCGCGGTTTTGACCTTACCGCTTCCTGACGCGACCGGCTCCTTGTCAGCCAATAAAAATATTCGACTCGACGGTCAATCGCCAGTCCTGACTTTAGTAGGAGAGTCTTTAGTCGTTATCGGCGGCGGAGATACTTATACTGACGCCGGCGCGACAGCGGCTGATAATCTTGACGGTAATCTTACCGGTTCTATTATCACAACTAATAATCTTAATTCTAGTCGCGTCGGGGCTTATACTTATAGTTATAATGTCAGTGACTCAGCCGGTAATTCGGCCCCGGAATTAACCAGGACGATTAAGGTTAAAAATACTTTGAGTAATTTGCCGGCTTTATCGACGATGGAGACTGGGGCGGCGATTACTGTGGCCGGTTCGGACTTATATCAATATCGTTTAGATAATCAGTCGGTTTCTAATGTTATCACCGCTAATCATCCACTAACTCTTAGCAACCTTAATCTCGGTTTTCATTCTCTAACTGTTTGGGGTCGTAATGAAGCTGATCTGGATTGGTTGGACACACCAGCCACTTACGCTTGGGTGGTAACCGATAGTAGTGGCCAAGCGGCTAATGTGGTCTCTGTTTCGTCTAGTAATTCGACCGTTTCGATTGGCCCTGATTGGGGTGAAGCGGTAGTTTTATTGACTGATGCCAGTCTCACCAATACTAAGATTGACTTGAGCCAGATGCTGACGCGAGGAGGGGGTACTAATACCGTGATCCTGTCTGGAACCAATCTCCACCTTCATATCCAAACTATTTACGGTTTCTTGGAAGTGGATTTGCCGACGGGGATGACTATTACTGGTCCAAGCACTTGGGACGGGACAATTCAAATCGGGCTCTTAGCTAATTCTGCTATGACCGCTCCCACTGAAGCTGGTTATACTAATACTGTAAACACTGTTTTAGAAGTTGGGTCAGTCGATAATAGTTTGAGTTTTGATCAAGCCGTGCGAATGGTCTTGCCCGCTCAAGCTGGATCAAAATTATTATGGAGTACTAATAGTGGTAGTTCTCAGGCGCTTAGTGCAGTTTGTGCCAGTGATACTCAATCTTGGACTAATGCTAATTTGGCGACTGGCGGGGAATGCTCAATTACTGCCGGTTCCGATGCGATCATTTGGACCAAACATTTTTCGAAATTTGCTTCTTATTCGCACACGGCGGTTGTTTCGGCTCCAGCTAGTGGTGGCGGATCTTACACTGTCAATCAGACTGACTTAAAGTTATTGGCTGATAGTGGCTTAACTCTTGATTCCGGGACCAGTACCGGTCAGGTTTTAGGTTTGAAGGTTTATAATTTTTCCAGGGTTCTGCGCCTGGGAATGAAGAATGATCAAGTCTCGCTATTGCAATTCTTACTGATTAAGCAAAACGCCGGGCCGGAAGCAAAACTCTTAGCCAAAGTTGGTATTACTGGGTATTTTGGCTCATTGACTCAAAGCGCCTTAACTGAATACCAGAAGTATTATAAGTTGAACCCGGCTAATGGTATTCTTAATTACCGAACCAAATTGCATTTTAAGAATTTAAGTCAAAGCTTGCGTGATTCTCTGGAAAAGTTGGCAAAAAAATAAAAGTAGATTAAACTAAGGTAAATTAAAAATTAGATTATTAAGTTTTTAAAATAAGATTTCATTATGATTAAAATTTCCAAACATAGTGGTTTGTCAGATTGCGACTGTCCGGATTGCAAAAAAGATTCTACTCTAACCAAAAAAAGTAAGAGATCAAAAGTATTTATTGTTTTAGTTGTCGTGGCAGTTGTGTTGGCTGTGGCGGGTTGGTACTCTTACGATTATTACCGTAGTCATTACGGTACCGATCAACAAAAAATTGATTATGAGATTCAAAAAATTGTTGCTCATGTTTCTAAATTGATGGTTTTGCCGATCGATGAAACTCCAGTCTTGGCGACTATTTCCGATGTAGAGACTTTATCTAAACAACAAAATTTCTTTTTAGGAGCGGCTAATGGCGATAAATTATTAATTTATCAAAAAACCCTTAAGGCTATTATTTGGAGTCCAAGTTCCGGTAAATTAGTTAATGTGGGTCCGGTGATTTACGATCAGAATGCTAACAATAAAACTCTTTCACCGGCTACAGCTAGCGCGCCAGTGGAAACGGGGACCACCACTAGTAAAACTAAGAAACGTTAAGATTTAATTTACGCTCAACAAAAACCCCGACCTCTTTTAAAGAGGCCGGGGTTTTTGTTGAAGACTGGCTGAAAAATTAAAAAAGGAGTAGGCTAGGCAGATTATGGCACTTAGTCAACGAGAAATTGATTTATTACTCCGAGAGAAATATAAGGGTCGTAAGACCCGGGCTTTTAGAGTTGATTTAAAACGTCTAACTTTAGGTGAACCGCTCGATTATGTGATTGGTTGGCGAGAATTTTTAGGAGTGAAAATCGATTTGAAGTTTCGACCACTAATCCCGCGGGTGGAGACGGAGTTTTGGGTGGAGCCGGCGATTGGAGCGATTAAAGACCGGACGGCGGAGCTCGGCCGCCCGGTAGCCATCCTCGACCTTTTTGCCGGCTCCGGTTGTGTTGGTCTAGCGGTACTCAAACATTGTCTCGACGCGACTGTGGTTTTGGCCGATCGCGACCTTACTAGTTTGAAACAACTTCGGCGGAATTTAAAACTAAATCAGCCAAGTAAACGAGTCAAGGTAATTGAAAGTGATATTTTTTCAGGTTTGAGTAATCAATACTTTGATTTTATCCTCGCCAATCCGCCCTATGTGCCGACTTTTGGTCGAGGTTCAAAAATCCAAAAATCGGTCAAAAACTATGAACCAGCTGAAGCCCTCTTTGCTGGTCCGGATGGTTTAAAAATCATCCGCCGTTTTTTCCAACAAGCTAAAGCCCACTTAAAACCGGGTGGTCAGATTTGGTTGGAATTTGGGGTGGGTCAGAAAAGCGCCTTGGTGAAATTGATCCGCCAAGGCGCTTACTCCAATTTTAATTTTCAGCGGGATCAATTTGGGCGCTGGCGCTTTGTGGTGATTAGCCTCTAGTTTCCACCAGCGAGGTGCCGGTCATTTCAGTTGGCTTGGGTAAGCCAAGTAAAGACAAAATTGTCGGCGTGACATCTTGCAAAGCTCCACCGGCTCGCAATTTTAAATTTTTATCGTCAGGATTAGCACTGACAATAATCAAGGGCACCGGATTGGAGGAGTGCTCGGTCTCTACTTCGCCCTGGTCATCGAGCATCCGTTCCACGTTGCCATGATCGGCCGAGACGATTAAAATTCCACCGGCCGCTAAAGTGGCTTTGGCCACTAAACCCAGACCCTGATCACATTCTTCAATAGCGGTAATAGCGGCTGGAATATTGCCGGTATGGCCGATGATATCCGGGTTAGCTAGATTAATAATCACCAGTTCATATTTTTGGGAAGCGATAGCTTCGACTGCCCCGGTCGCTACATCTAGGGCGTGCATTTTTGGCGCCAAATCATAAGTGGCGATTTTATCCGAGGGGATCAATTTCCGCTCTTCACCCGGGAAAGGCTCCTCGCGCATGCCGGAGAAAATAGTGGTAACGTAAATCCATTTTTCAGTTTCCGCCACTCGGAATTGTTTCAGTCCGGCCGAGGAGACGATTTCGCCCAGAGTATTGTCGGTTTTGGTTTTTTCGAAGGCATAGGGGGCGGACATCCCCTCGTAATATTTAACCGTGCCGGCAAAATAAATATCCAGTTTGCTGTGGCGAGGGAAAGCCGTAAAATTATCTTCAATTAAAGCTTGGACAATTTCAATCGAACGATCGGTTCGGAAATTGACCCAAATCAAAGCGTCGCCGTTTTTGATTTGCCCAACGGGCTGATTGTCGATTCCGACAATGACCGTCGGTTTGATAAACTCATCACTTTCTTGAAAATTCTCGCCGGCAGTCTTCGCTACTTCGCCACGAGCGTAAGCCTGTTCGATGGCTACCCGAGCAGACGGAGCGGTGTAATCGCCTTGGCCGTCGACTAAAGCGTGGTAGGCCTTCTCCACGCGGTCCCATCTTTTATCTCGATCCATTACCCAATAACGGCCCATGACGGTGCCGATTTGACCGACGCCCGTTTCGGCAAAAACGGCTTCCAGCCGGTCTAAATATTTCAAGGCTTCAAAGGGGCGAGTATCGCGACCGTCGCTGAAGAAATGAATGACCACTTTTTTCAAACCGTGTTTGGCGGCTAAACGAATCAGGGCGTGAGTAGCTTCGTCGTAATTGTGAACCCCTCGGTCCGATATCAGTCCGGCCAAGTGCAAAGTGGAGTCGTGAGCCTTGGCATACTCAATGGCGCCCAAGTAGGCGGGATTGGTCATAATTTCGCCCGAAGAAATAGCATGAGCCACCTTGCCTTGGGGGAGATAGACATTGCGCCCAGCCCCGATAATCAGATGGCCGATTTCGCTACTGCCCTGGTGACCCGGCGTGAGTCCAATCGCCTCACCACCGGCCCCAATTTCCGTATGAGGGTAGTTTTGCCACAACTGATCAAAATGGGGCTTGCGGGCTAATTCAATAGCATTACCGGGCCCGGCCGGCGCGATACCCCAGCCGTCAAGAATAAGATAAACAATTGGTTTTAGCATAGGCCTAATTATACATAATTAAGGCCGTATTTTAACCCTTGCATTTTAGAATGATTGGTGTTATAATGAAAGTTGGTATCAGGTCTTAAAAATAATAAAAAGTGGGAGGAAGAAAAAGTGTTTAATGGTGTAGATGAAAAAATGGCGCTGGAGTTTCTGGCTTGCGCTCGTCGCCAATTTAAGAACAGGTCATTCGATGGGGTTGGTTTTATGTTGGGGAGTTTCCCGTTAATAAAACAGGTTCCCGGGGAGCCCGACCTTGTTATCCTAAGTTGGCTCTGTCTTCACGGCTACTTAATAACGGCCGGTAATCAAAATCAGGCGAGTTTGCCTGATCGTTACCAAGTCAGCTCTAAGGGATTTCAGTTGATCGTGCCTAGAGATGTCGCAGTCGCCGTGTGATTTTCCTTTGTTCTTCGATTTTTGCGCCGCGACCCAGTGTTCTCGCACTGTGGCCGCGGCGTTTTCATTTGTCAAAAAAGATTCATCTCTGCTTAGGAGGGTCTGACCCTCCTAAGCAGAGATGATTATCAATTTGTCAAAAAAGTCTAGTCGGGTTAAAGTGGATGGGTCCAATTATTTTTTTAAAATTATTTTTTCTATGAAAATCCAAACTCTCTTGGCTCGCGAAATTCTGGATTCCCGAGGTAATCCGACAGTCGAAGTCGATTTAACTTTAGCTGACGGTTCTCTTGGCCGCGCGGCCATGCCCTCCGGGGCTTCGACCGGTTCGCACGAAGCGATTGAATTACGCGATGGCGACTCGAAGCGTTACAACGGTAAGGGAGTGACTAAAGCGGTGGCCAATGTTAATCAAGAGTTAGCTCAAAATTTAATTGGCCAGGATTTTGATCAGGCAAGCCTGGATCAGGCGATGATTAAACTCGACGGCACGGCCAATAAGGGGCGACTCGGGGCCAATGCCATTTTAGGCATCTCAATGGCTTTTGCCAAAGCGTCCGCGGTTAGTCAAAAAATTCCACTTTACCGTTATTTTGCCAATCTGGCTGGTAACCAGACTTTGAGTCTACCTCTACCCTTAATGAACGTGATTAATGGCGGAGCCCATGCCGCCAATTCGACCGATTTCCAAGAATTTATGATTGCTCCAATCGGCGCGCCGACTTTTAAAGAAGCTTTGCGTTATGGGGCGGAAACTTTTCAAGCGTTGAAGAAAATTTTGGCCAGTCGTGGTCTGGCTACGACCGTCGGGGATGAGGGTGGTTTTGCGCCGGTATTGCCGAGCAATGCCGCGGCGGCGGATTTGATTATTGAAGCCATTACGGCCACGGGCTTTAAACCGGGGGTGGACATTGCTTTAGCCTTGGATTGCGCCGCCACTGAATTTTACCGGGACGGTAAGTATCACTTAGCCCGGGACAATAGGGTTTTGACCGGAGAGGAATTGATTGCTCTTTATGCTGATTGGGTCAAAAAATATCCAATTATTTCCATCGAGGACCCCTTAGCTGAAGATGATTGGGATGCCTATCAAGCTCTGACTGCCCAATTAGGCGGGCAAACTCAAATTGTCGGCGACGATCTTTTTGTCACTAATGTTGAACGCTTGGGGCAGGGGATTAGCCAAAAAGTAGCCAACTCCATTTTGATCAAACTTAATCAAATTGGCACCGTGACCGAAACTATCGCGGCGGTCAGATTGGCCCAGAGTTCCGGCTACACCGTCATTATTTCTCATCGTTCCGGCGAAACCGAAGATACTACCATTGCTGATTTGGCTGTCGGTCTTAATGCCGGCCAAATTAAAACTGGCTCGCTATCACGGACCGAGCGCTTAGCTAAATACAATCAACTCTTGCGGATTGAAGCCGAACTGGGCGCTAAGGCGATTTTCAACCAAAAAATCCGTTAGGCCAATCTGATGGATTTTGTTCTAGATCGGATCTAGAACAAAATCTTGCAATTCACCTCCAAAGTCTTTATCTAAAAGTTTTACCTAGGAGTCTCCTAGGTAAAACTTTAGCGATTTTAGCTGGTGTGCTATAATAGTGAAAGTTTAGGGCCTAATCAAACGTTTTAGCTAGAGTGAGCCTCTATGACGCCAACCTTCTTTACCTATCTTAATAATTTTTTTGCCTCGTTTGGCTTGAAAGATCTCCTAGATATTTTACTGGTATCTTTGTTGTTTTATTTAATTTTGATTTTTATTCGGCAAACTCGTTCGTATTTCATCATCTACACTTTTGTCTTTTTGTCTGGAGTCTATTATTTGGCCACTTGGCTTGATTTGGGTTTGACTCGGCAGATTTTCCAGCCCTTCCTAACCTTCTCGGTTTTTCTGTTTGCCATCGTCTTTCAGCGTGATTTACGTCGTTTTTTTGATTGGTTTTTTATTTCCGGTCGCAAATGGATGTGGGACAAACAGCGAACTCGTTCGGTGGAAGTGACAGATCTCATCATTCGAGCGGTGGAAATGATGGCTAAAGCCAAAACCGGAGCCTTGATTGTTTTTCCTGGTGACTATCCTTTGGAGTCTTTGATTGAAGGTGGGACATTCCTAGATGGTCGAATTTCTATTCCGTTATTGTTGAGTATTTTTGATTCTACTAGCCCCGGTCATGATGGAGCGATTATTATTGAGAATAATCGTCTGCGTCGATTTGGCGTTCATTTACCTTTGGCTGAAAATTATCAAGGTTTTAGTAAGACGGGGACTCGCCATCGAGCTGGAGCGGGAATTACCGAACGCTCCGATGCTTTGGCGATTATTGTTTCGGAAGAGCGAGGGGAGATTTCGGTGGCCGAGGGTGGTCAATTACGTTTGATTAAAACCAAAGAAGATCTCCAAAAAGTTTTGGCCGATTTCATTAAAGGCAACGCTAAACCAAGTGCTAATTCTTCTTGGCATTATTTTTGGGCCAAAAATACTTATATTAAAATGATTTCTCTTTCGCTGGCGGTTTTGTTTTGGCTGGCTTTTTCTTTTTCAGCTGGGGTGGTTAACCAAACTTTTACCGTTCCTTTGGAGGCCCGTTTTTTAGCTAAAGATTTAGTTGTGGATCAAGTTTTACCGGAGAATATTGAGGTGACTGTTTCGGGTTTGGAACGCGATTTACGTAACTTCGATAGCCGTCAGGTTAAAGTTTTTGTTGATGTGCCAAAGGCTACGGCCGGTTGGGAAATTGTCCATCTCAGTAAAGATAATATTAATTTACCGCCATACATCACTTTGTCCAAAATCTTTCCCCAAACTGCCCAAATTGTGCTTAAGCAAATTAATCCGGTGGAATAAGAATTCCAGCTTTGATTATGTTGGAGTGATTATAGTCTAGGGGGTAAAAATTAAAAAAATTATTATAAAAAAAATATGAATACTCAAGAAAAAATGAAAACTGTTTTGTGGGGCGCCGGGGCCGTTACTTTAATCGCCCTGGCTTTCAGTGCTTACCTTTATAGCGCCGCTTATGATCGGTCGACGGCTTATTCGGCTCCCAGTATCTCGGTCTCGGCGACCGGCAAGGTGGTGGCCTCGCCAGATGTGGTCCGGTTTTCCTATTCAGTGATTAGTGAAAGCGCTAAAGATATTACCGCGGCAAAAGTTGATAATGATCAGAAGTCGACTAAAATTGTGGAATTTCTAAAAGCCAAAGGGGTCCCCGCTATTGATATTAAGACGACGAATTATTCCATGACTCCTCGTTATCAAAATTATGCTTGCCCACAAACGATGGTCAATTTGATTGCGCCTAGTGAGGGAGCGACAAGTGTCAATGCCCGGATTTGCCCACCGCCGAGCATCGTCGGTTATACTTTCAACAACTCAGTCGAAGTGACAGTTCGTGACTTTGCTAAACAAGACCTCAATCAATTGGTGGCTGGAGTGGTAACGGCCGGAGCTAATAATGTCTCCACTCTACGCTTTGAATTAGATGATTCAAGTAAGGTTCGGACTTTAGCTAAAGCCGAAGCTATTCGGAAAGCGATGGGTCAGGCTCGCCAGTTAGCCAAAGAAGGTGGTTTTTCTTTGGGCCGACTTTTATCGATTGATGAACAGTCTGGTGGCTATTACGAAAAAGTTGGTCTGGGTGGGGGAATGATGACAGCTTCAAGTCTGGCCCCAACGGCGCCAGCGATTGAAGCCGGGTCTCAAGAAATCTCCATCACTGTCTCTTTACGTTATAGTCTTAATTAACTAACTCAGACACCAAGGTCTTTCTGACATGCCTTTAATTAATCCGCATTTCCTATTTCTAATCCAGAATTTTTCTTACCTCGGGATCGTGGCTTATTTTTGGTTCCTTGGGCATTTTATTCCGGTGCCGGAAGAAGTGATTTTTTTATTTTTGGGTTATCTAAGCGCCGAACATACTTTATTTTTTTGGCCAACACTAGTAGCGATTATCGGCGGTATTTTTTTGGCCGATAATTTTCTTTATTTTTTCTCTCAAAGTCCGATTTTTGCGCGTTTGCGAACTAGAATCGATCATGATTTAGTCAATCGCTATACTTCCGCCATGAGTAAGCATCTGTTTAAGACGATGGTCGGCTTGCGCTTAGTTCCCGGGCTACGTTTTTTAGGCGCCTTGATTGCTGGTTCGAGCAAAGTCTCGTGGTGGCGATTTTTTGCTTATGACTTTATTATTGTCTCAGCCTATTCAACTTTGTTTTTTGCCATCGGCTTCCATTCTCATTTGGCTCTGGCTCGCTTGATTGGAGGAGTGAGGCGATTTCGTTTGGCGGTCTTTATTTTATTCTTACTTAGCGTGGCTGGGGTGGCTATTTATCGCTGGTACCGTCGCCCCCCTCGGGTTTCCTCAACTCTCCCACTTTTGGACGATTAATCAAAAAAGGGCTAAATAG
>CAYHUF010000008.1:0-15107 GCA_964359775.1 uncultured Candidatus Saccharibacteria bacterium | reverse complement strand
GCGGCTCTTGGTATCCGCTTACCGGTCTATGATCCGGTCGGTTCGATGTTGATTGACATCGGTGGTGGCACGCCCGATATTGCGGACATCTCACTGGGAGGAATTGTTCGATCTAAAAATCTCCACGTAGCCGGTGAGCGTTTCAACCAAGATATTGTCGCTTATGTGCGAGATGAATTTAAAATTTTATTGGGCGAAAAAACAGCGGAAGAAGTTAAAACGATGATTGGTTCGGTTTACAAACAAATTGAACCGTTGGAAGCGACTATCCGCGGACGAGACTTGGTCACCGGTTTGCCTCGAGAAGTAGTTATTACCGATTCGGATATTCGCGAAGCGATTGCTTCCTCAGTGGCGATTTTTATTGATGCCATTAAAGAAGTTTTGGAATCTACTCCACCGGAAGTAATTTCCGACATTATGCATCGGGGAATTGTGGTAGTTGGTGGGGGAGCCAGGATTTTGGGCTTAAAAGAGTTATTGGAAAAAGAACTGCAAATTCCAATTCATTTAGCTGAAGACCCTTTGACGGCCGTGGTCCGGGGTACGGGAGTGGTGCTCGAAGATCTGGATCGTTATCGAGATATTTTAATTGACAACGAAGATGAATTACCGCCACGTTGAAAAAACTAAACGCCCGCCACGTTTTCGACTTGGTTTTTTGGGCCTGGTCGTTTTAGTTGGGGGAATTTATTTTTGGGGTTCCAACCTTTTGGGTTGGCTTTATATACCGGTGGAATTTGCTTCCCGGCCGATATTTTGGACCTTTTCTAGCGGGGCTAATTTAATCAATGGAACGGTTCTTTTTTTTCAAACTAAAAATTCTTTATTGAAACAAAATAGTGAATTACGTCAGGAGAATTTACGCCTTCGCAATCTTTATTTGGCAAAACGAGTCGTGGAAGCCGAAAATGCCGAGCTTAAAAACTTACTCAGCCTCCGCGATAAAAAACGTTATCCCTTAATTCTAGCCGTCTCTACTAGACCCAATCAAACCGCCAATGATATTTTGTTGGTAGATAGTAGTGATTTGTCTAAAACAAGTAATTTAAAAATCGGTAATAAAGTCGTGACTAATGGTGGGGCGGTCTTGATCGGCGAAGTGGCTGAGACTTTTGTTAATACTGCCAAAGTTCGCCTTTACTCGGCTTTTGGCGAACAATTGGCCGTGGCGGTTGGGCCGGATCATACTCCCGCCATCGCTATCGGCCAAGGGGCGGGCAATTTTTATCTGTCTTTACCCAAGGGCATCGGGGTCAAAGTAGGCGACCCGATTACCGCTAGCGCTTATCATGATTTGTTAGTTGGTTCAGTTGGAGCGATTGAAGTGGATTCGACCAGTCCATATCTACGGGTTTTATTTCGTTCCCCCCTTAATTTTTATGAGCTAAAGTGGGTGGAAATCTATGCCGATTAGAGTTATTCTATTTGTTTTGCTTTGGCCCCTTCTATTTTTTTGTCCCTGGTGGTTGTGGTTGTTAGTAGTTTTAGGTTTGGCTTTTAATTTTGACCATTATTATGAAGCCCTCGTGCCGGCGGTCTGGTCGGACCTTTTGTACGGTCTCTCGGTTGGCGATCGTTTCGGTACCCAATTTATTTTAACTTTAGTTGTTTTTGTCGGAGTTTTTATTATTGATCGCCTCAAGATACGTCTAATTTTTTACTGATAATTTATTCTTATGCCTCGTCGTTGGTATCAATTTTTCAAACGTCAGCATCGCTATCAGGATTTGGAGCCGGATGAGATTTTTTTGGACTCCAGTAATTTGCCATCTTTTGATAATCAACAATTCGAAGGTCGGCTCGAACAGCCGATCGGCAAGCATTCTCTGTTTATCACCTTGTCTTTTTTTGCCTTGGTTGGGCTTGTTTTTACCGGTCGAGTTTTTTTGTTGCAGGTGGTGAAAGGGGCTGATTATGCTGAACGTTCCGAAAGTAATACTTTGCGTTATACGCCGATTTATGCGGAACGAGGAATTATTACTGATCGCCAAAAAACGGTTTTAGCCTGGAATAATACCGGCCGAGTTTATCTCGGGGAGCCTGGATTGGCCCATGTCCTCGGTTATGTTGGTTATCCAACGGAAAAGGAACTCAAAGCTAATCCCGATTATAATCCCAAACAATTGATTGGGCAGGATGGTATCGAAGCCTATTATAATGATCGGCTTGGTGGGATTAAAGGAATTAGAATTGAAGAAATAGACGCTCTGGGTCAAGCGGTGACCGATCATGTCTCTCGGGAACCGGTCAGTGGCACCAATTTAGCTTTATCGATTGATAGCCGAGTTCAAACTCAAATGTATAAAATGATAAAATCCGTGGCTACTGATCGCGGTTTTGTTGGTGGTTCCGGGGCGATTATTGATGTCCAGACTGGTGAAATTTTAGCCTTGGTTTCTTATCCGGAATTTGATTCCAATATTTTGTCGGTCGGAAAAGATCGCGAAGCGATTAGTGGTTATTTTGACAGTCAGACCCACCCGCTATTGAATCGAGTAGTAGCCGGTCTTTATACTCCCGGTTCGGTTTTCAAGCCTTTTATGGCGGTGGGAGCTTTGGAAGAAAATATCATTGACCCGGCCAAACAGATTTTAAGCACAGGTCAAATTTCCATCACTAATCCCTATGATCCCACCCAGAAAACTATTTTCCGAGATTGGAAGGCTCACGGTTGGACCGATATGCGTTGGGCTCTAGCTGTATCTTCGGATGTTTATTTTTATGAAATTGGCGGTGGTTTTGGCGATCAGAAAGGTCTGGGTATCATTAAAATTAAAAAATATGCGGAGATGTTTGGCCTCTCCCACCCGACCGGCATCGATCTGTTTGGCGAACAAAGTGGTTCTATTCCTGACCCGGCCTGGAAAAAGAAAAATTTCAATAATGAAGCTTGGCGACTGGGGGATACTTACCATACGGTGATTGGACAATATGGGGTGCAAGTGACCCCTTTGCAAATTGCTCGAGGGATCGCTGCTATTGCCAATGGTGGTTTTTTGGTCAAACCAAGTCTACTTTATTCACCGAATCATTTACCAGCTACTTCCGCCTTTAAATTAGCCGTCAATCCGGATCATCTGCGAATTGTTCGAGAGGGGATGCGTTTGGGAGTGCGAGAAGGAACTAATAAAGGTTTAAATTCACCGGCGGTCGAAGTGGCGGCTAAAACCGGGACAGCAGAATTGGGAGAAACTCGGGCTAAGGTCAATTCTTGGGTAACCGGCTTTTTCCCTTATCAGAAACCTCGTTATGCCTTTGTTCTGGTCTTGGAAAAAGGCTCGCGGAATAACCTAGTGGGAGCCACTTTCGCTATGCGCCAGCTTTTGGATTGGATGGCCATTTATACCCCGGAGTATCTCAAGAGTTCTAGTTAGGGTTACCGGGTTTACCTGCCTTAGATTTTGACCTTGTTTGTTTGCTCTCGGCCGGCTTTGGCTGGCTAGGTCAAAATTTATAGTAGGTTGATTTCTTGCTCAAAATCAGTTAAAATCAGCGGCATATGGATAATACTAAACAATACTTAAGCCAGGAAAAATTTGAAGAATTAAAAAAGGAGTTAGAACACCTAAAAATGGTCGAACGCAAGGAGGTAGCCGAGACCTTGGAATTCGCCAAGTCCTTAGGTGACTTATCGGAAAATGCCGAATATCATGAAGCGCGTGACAAGCAAGCCGATATCGAAGATCGGATTCTAGCCATTGAAGAGATGTTGAAAAATGGAGTAATTGTTTCTTCTAAACATCATGGCGGAAAAGTCCAGATTGGTTCAATTGTGGTGTTGAAGAAAGATGGGGATACACCGGTCGAATATATGGTGGTGGGATCAGAAGAAGCCGATATGCAGGCTGGTAAAATTTCTCATCAATCACCAATTGGCGAAGCAGTTATTGGGGCGGAAAAAGGTTCTAAAGTGACGGTCAACGCTCCGCGGGGAGCTGTTTCTTACACTGTAGTTGATATAAAATAATTTTTTTCATGGCTTCACTCGAAGAACTTAGAGTTGAACGAATCAGAAAACTAACCCTGTTGAAAGAAGCCGGGATGTCGGCTTATCCAGCCCGGACTGAAGCCGGCATTCGGGTGGCCGAGGCTTTAACTAATTTTGAAACTTGGTCGACTGAAGCTAAAATTATCACTTTGGCCGGACGGGTCTTGTCTCTGCGTGGTCAAGGGGCTTTAATTTTTTGTGATCTTAATGATGGTACCGGCAAAGTTCAGGCTTTACTAAAAACTGATACCTTAGGCGAAGGACCTCTAACCCTTTTTAACGACACGGTAGACCTTGGTGATTTTATTGAAGTCACCGGCACTCTGTTTACCACTAAGCGTGGTGAACAGACAATCGAAGTTTCGACTTGGTTGATGTTGACCAAAGCTTTGCGACCTCTGCCGGACAAGTGGCACGGTTTACAAGATGTCGAAGAAAAACAGCGCCGGCGCTATTTGGATATTTTACTCAATCCGGAGGCTCGGGACCTGGTGGAGAAGCGCTCTAAATTTTGGCGGGTCATTCGGGAATTTTTATTGAACAAGGGTTTCTTGGAAGTAGATACCCCGATTTTAGAAAATGTGGCCGGTGGAGCGGAAGCTCGACCTTTTGTCACTCATCATCATGCCCTTGATCAAGATTTTTATTTGCGTATTTCTTCCGAGCTCTGGCTAAAGCGTCTAATTATTGCCGGCTTACCAAAAGTATTTGAAATCGGCCGGATCTTTCGTAACGAAGGTCTTGATGCCGAACATCTTCAGGATTATACCCAACTGGAATTTTATCAAGCTTACGCTGATTATAACGAAGGGATGAGATTAGTGACCGAATTATATCGCGAGATTGCCGACAAAACTTTCGGCACTCAAGTTTTTACCATCAATGGTTTTGGAGTCGATCTCTCTAAAGATTGGCCGGTTTATCAATATCGAGATTTGATTTTGGAAAAAACCGGTCTTGATATTAATAAGACTGATTTGGCGGAAATGGAAGCCAAACTGCAGGCCCTGGGGGTTAATTACGATAAAAAAGGTTTTAATCTGACCAGAGCGATGGATAATCTCTGGAAATATTGCCGGAAAGATTTGGCCGGCCCCGGCTTTTTAATTGGCGTGCCGGTGGCGCTGGAACCTTTGGCTAAGCGTTCCGAGCAAGATCCGAATATTGTTGAACGTTTCCAGGTGATTTTGGCCGGTTCGGAATTAGGTAAAGGTTTCTCCGAGCTCAATGATCCTCTCGACCAAGCCGAGCGTTTTGCCGAACAGGCCAAACTGCGCGAAGCGGGGGATGAAGAAGCTCAAATGAACGACACCGATTTCGTCGAAGCCCTTGAGTATGGTATGCCCCCAACTTGCGGTTTTGGTTTAAGTGAACGCCTATTCGCCTTTTTGGCCGACAAACCCATTCGCGAAGCTCAAATTTTTCCACTGCTACGACCGAAGGAGAAATAGATTTCAAATTTAAAAAACCCAGAAAAATCGCCCGGAGGGTTTATTAGAGTGCGATGTTTGAATACCCCGCTGGCTCCGAATCAGCAGATTCGTGGCTTGGCTATAAATCCGTGAGGATAGGACACGCAACTTGTTTTATTGTTTCTGGATTTTTCTTAGTTATCTGTTATATTCGAAGATGGAAGCGGCTCTTGACGGTCTCGCTTCCTCCTTATATGGCCGTCCGAGTGTGAAGTTTCCCACACAAACTTCCACCCCACTCCTTTTATGAGTGAGGTCTCGGACGGCTTCATTTTGTTTAAAATTTTTAAAACCACCCTGATTTTGCTTTGCAAAATCAGGGTGGTTTTTGGTTATCCCCCTACACCTATCGGGGCATTGTTTTTTTGCGCTCATCCCAACTTCTCTTAAGTCAACCAAATTAAACCGTTCAATCATAAATCGGGCCTTATTTTAAGAAAAAACTAAGCGCGATGCCCCGATAGGTGTGGGGGTTATCCCCAGTTTTAATTTGGCCTAGTGGTAGATTGTGGGATACAATACATATGCAGTGGTAAGAAGTGGTGCAACACACTTTTTTAGCCGCCATTGATTTTGTCTAGCTGGCAACGGGAAAAGTTTGGCACTTTACCTCGTTCCCACGAAGACCAATATTAGAAGGCAGTGGTAGATTTTGATCTTATGTTAATCGGCGAGTACAGACACAATCTAGATGACAAAAAGAGGGTCTCTGTCCCCGCCAATTTCCGTAAGGAATTAGGCAAACGAGTGATTATTTCCCGCGGGTTCGATAAATGTTTATTTGTTCACCCGATTGCCGAATGGCAACGTTTTACCGAAGAATTGGAGAAAATGCCGGTTGGTCGAATTGATTCTCGTGACCTGTCCCGTTTTATTTTTGCCGGTGCTGCTGAAACCGATATTGATAGTCTTGGTCGTATTCTGATTCCGGATTTTCTTAAAAACTTCGCGGAGTTAAAAGCCAAAGTTGTGGTCGTCGGGGTCTCTCGGCGCCTCGAACTCTGGGACGAAACGAAGTGGGAAGATAATACCCGTCGGATTGAAGGCCAAGCCGACGTGTTGGCTGAGAAAATGGGCGAACTGGGAATGTTTTAGTTATGGCTCATTTACCCGTTCTTTTACAATCGACAATTAAAGCTCTCGACCTTAAACCGGGTGAGAAGGTTTTAGATGCCACGATTGGCAATGGTGGCCATTCAGCCTTGATCAGTCAACAAATCGGTCCTCGAGGTTTTTTAGTTGGTTTAGATGCCGATGCTGATTCTCTTGAGCGAGCCATGACAACCCTAAAGTCTGGTCCGGCTCCATTTCAGCTTATGAAAGTCAATTTCTGTGATTTGGCCGAGGTGCTCGCGGTCGATCACTTAGGACCTTTTGACGCTGTTTTCTTTGATCTGGGTTGGAGCTCAGATCAGTTGGAAACTTCGGGTCGCGGTTTTTCTTTTCTCCGCAACGAACCTTTATTAATGACTTTAAATAATGAAGTCGGACCGGCGGATACGACCGCTATCACAATCGTCAATGAGTGGTCGGAAGAGACTCTTACTACAATCTTAACCGGTTTTAGTGAAGAACGTTTTGCTAAAGCCATCGCTAAGGCCATTGTGAATACTCGGGAGCAAAAACCGATTAAAACCACTTTCGATTTGGTGGCGATTATTGAAGGAGCCACTCCCGCCTGGTATCGGAAGCGTAAGATCCATGTCGCCACCAAAACTTTTCAAGCTTTACGAATGGCGGTCAATCGCGAATTAGATTCTCTGACCGCCGGTCTGGATGGCGCTTGGCAGGTCTTGGTTCCCGGTGGTCGCTTAGCCGTCATTTCTTTTCATAGTTTAGAGGCTCGCTTAGTTAAAAATTGGTTTCGCGCCAAAGTTAAAATGGTAGAGGGGAGTCTGTTGACCAAAAAAGTAATTAAGCCTGAACGTGGTGAGCAAGTCGCCAACCCCCGGTCCCGTAGCGCTCAATTGCGAGTTATTAAAAAAAATTAATCCGCCATCCGCCGGCTGGCGGAGGCGATAAAAACAAATATCTATGTCCAAAACTATCATCAATGATTTCAATCTCAATCTCGCTACTAGCGGGCTTTTGGTCGTTTTTTTAATGTTAGGCTTGGCTTATATTTACCTGGTCAATACTTCGGTTTTTTTGGTCAATGAACGCCGTCAAAATGAAGAGGCGATTAGTGAAGTGGAGGCTAAATTGGCAGTTGTTGAAACTCAATACTTGGCAAAAATGGCCACGATTGATAAAACCTTGGCTTTAAGTCTGGGTTTTGTTGAGGCTTCGAAGGATAGTTCTTTCGTTTATCGTGATAAGATTATTGTGGATCGAGGTCTGTCCTTATCACGCTAACGTACACGATGCGAATATAACGAATGGAAATTTCAAATCACAAATTCTAAATCCGAAACAAGCACTAAATTTTAAAATCCAAACAATCCCAACTATTTATGATTTCTAATTTAAGATTTGTTTAGAATTTCGGATTTATTATTTATAATTTGAGTTTCAATTCGTAGTATTCGTATGTATATTCGTATCATTAGTATCGCGAAGTATCTATGAAATTTGACGCTTTGGCGCGCACTCGTTTAATTAGTTTCGGACTTATTTTAATCGGCGCTTTATTTTTAGTGCGACTTTTTTATATTCAAATTATTAATGGCAATAATTATAGCGATCAGGCTGACCGTCAGTATCTTCGACCTACTAATAACGCTTTTGATCGGGGCAGTATTTTTTTTACGACCAAAGACGGTAATTTAGTCTCGGCGGCCACTCTGAAGGTTGGTTATCTGGTGACTATCAATCCGCAGTTAATAAAGAATGCCAGCTCGACTTATCAGACTTTAGCGGCGATTTTTCCATTAGAGCCGGTTGCTTTCATGAAGTCAGCCCTAGATAAAACTGATCATTACGAGGAAATTGCCTCACATATTGATCAAACGTCCGCTGATAAAATTGTGGCGGCTAAATTGCCGGGCGTTTACATTTATAAGCAAAAATGGCGTTTTTATCCCGGTGGCAAAACCGCCTCCCATTTGATCGGTTTTATGGGTTTTCGCGGTGATGAGTATTTGGGGCGTTATGGTTTGGAAAAAAGTGCTAATGATATTTTGGCTCGCCATAATGATGGTTTAAAAATTAATTTCTTTGCCGAAGTTTTTGCCGATTTTAATTCAGCTTTAAAAAATAAAAGTTTAGGCCAGGAAGGGGATATCGTTTTGACGATTGAACCAGTGGTGCAAAATACTCTAGAAAAAGAGCTAGACGCTTTTAATGACAAGTGGCATCCTGATTCGGCTGGGGCGATTATTCTCAATCCCGATACCGGTGAAATCTATGCTATGGCCGCTACCCCTAATTTTGATCCCAATGCCAAACAGGAAGAAATTAAGGTTTTGAATAACCCACTGGTTGAGAAAAATTATGAAATGGGTTCAATTTTTAAACCTCTGACTGTGGCGGCCGCGCTCGATACTGGCGCCATTACGGCCAGCACCACTTATAACGACAAAGGGACGATTACCCTTAATGGTCGTCGAATTTCCAATTTTGATTTTAAGGCCCGGGGAGTTATTCCGATGCAGGAAGTCCTCAATCAATCGTTAAATTTGGGGGCCACTTTTGCCATGCAACGATTGGGTCATCAAAATCTTCATGATTATTTTGTTAAATATGGTTTAACTGAAAAAACTGGCATTGATTTGCCCAACGAAGCTTTAGGGCTTTTTAGTAACTTGGAAAGTAAGCGGGAAGTTGAATATGCCAATATGTCTTTTGGCCAAGGTATTGCCGTCACTCCGATCAATATGGCTCGAGCCTTGGCCACCTTGGGTAACGGTGGCAAATTAATCGTTCCTCACGTTATCAAACAGATTAATTACACTAATTTGTTGACTAAAACCATCGCTCCAGTTAATGTTCGTCAGGTTCTTAAACCAGCCACTAGCTATGAAATTAGTCGGATGCTATCGATTGTAGTGGATACGGCTTTAGCTGGCGGTAAAGATAAGCAAGAGCATTATAGTATTGCCGCCAAAACTGGGACAGCTCAGATTGCCAAAGAGGGCGGTGGCGGTTATTATGAGGACAGGTACCTGCACTCTTTTTTCGGCTATTTCCCAGCCTATTCACCCCGTTTTCTGGTCTTTCTCTATGCTTATTACCCTAAAGGGGCTAAATATGCTTCCGAGACTTGGACTCCGACCTTTATGAATCTCAACCACTTTTTGACCGCTTATTACGAATTAGCACCTGATCGTTAATTATGCTTTTCTATACCTATTTCAAACTAACTTGTCGGAAAATTATCGGTGCGATTTTGCAAATGGAAGCCCGCTTGGTTTTAAACAAGTATCAACCCAAAATTGTCGGGATAACCGGTTCGGTTGGCAAAACCTCGACCAAAGAAGCCGTGGCCGTTGTCCTAGCCTCTCATTTTCCCGTTCGTAAGAGCGAGAAGAGTTATAATAGTGAATTAGGGGTCCCCCTGACTATCTTGGGTTCCCAGAGTGCTTGGAGTGATCCATTAGGTTGGATTGAGATTATGACTCACGGTTTGATGTTGTTGCTTTTCCGCCAAACTTATCCCGAGTGGTTAGTGCTGGAAGTTGGGGCCGATCATCCGGGCGATATTAAAAAAATTGCCAGCTGGATCAAGTTTGATATCGCGATTTTGACCCGTTTGCCGGAAATTCCCGTTCATATTGAATTTTTTAAATCCAAAGAACAGTTGATTGAAGAAAAAAGTTATCTAATTAAAACTTTAACCCCAAGTGCTTGGGCGATTTTTAATTTTGATGATGAGGTGGTGAAAGCTTTGGCTAGTTCGACCAAGGCTCAAGTCGTTTCTTACGGCTTCAATCCTCAGGCTACGGTGATGGCTTCTAATGATCAACTTTTATATCAAGAAGATAAAATTGATGGCCTGACTTTTAAAATCGATTATCAGGGCGATTCTTTGCCGGTGCGTTTACATGGGGTTTTGGGACGACACCAGATTTCGGCTGCTTTGGCCGCTTTTGCCGTTGGAGCTTCCCAAGGCCTCAATCCGGTTTTAATGTCGGAGGCTCTCGGTAAATTAGTTTTGCCAGCCGGTCGTTTGCGTTTAATTCCGGGCATCAAGGATTCAGTTTTATTGGATGATACCTACAATGCTTCGCCGGCCGCTATGGAAGCTGGCTTAGATGTTTTAGAGGAAATAAAGTCGGACGGAATCAAGATTGCCGTTTTGGGTGATATGTTGGAATTAGGGTCTTATACCGTCGAAACTCACCGCGCCGTTGGTTCTCGGGTGGCTAAAATAGCCGAGCAGTTGATTCTGGTGGGTTTACGCTCGAAATTTATGGCTGAAGGAGCCCAAGGTGCTGGCCTAGCTCCCAAAAACATTCATCATTTCGATGATGCCGTGGCGGCCGGGAAATATTTACAAAAAATTATCAAAGCCGGGGACGTGGTTTATCTCAAGGGCTCGCAGGGGATGAGGCTGGAAAAAGTGGTCGAGGAAGTAATGGCCGAACCGGAGAGACGAGAGGAGTTGCTGTGTCGACAGGAAGGGGAGTGGCGCAAACGCTAGTTTAAAAACTAGCGTTCGCCCGAACAAATTTTTACAAATTTGTTTTAGGGAGGAAGAGATAAAATCCGCCGGCTGGCGGACAAAGATTAAAATTGGTCCAGATTTCCACGACCGTGGAAATCTGCTGTAATTTCTTTAATTAGTCATCCTTATAAACTCGGGTTTGTAAGGATGAGATTTGGAGAAAAGAAAAAGGCCGAATCTTCCGTCGTCAAAAAAGGAATCTCGCTCGTTAAACTAAAAGCTGGCTTGTGTTTATTAATTTCATTTAATGTTTCAACATCTAAATACTGGAGATCTGGTTGCTTGCCAATTTGCGCTAAGTTCCAAAGACTAAACATATTATTTAGTTGCGATCACATAAATACTTCCCCATTTTCTTTTGGGATTAGCGATTTTTTCATCAAACTCCCACTGTTTTACATCAGCAAAACCATTTTGCTTAAACAAATTCTCTAGTTTGTCGTAATCGTAAGCCCAAAGATGAGATGTGTATTTTTGGTCATCGTCCTGATCTCTAAAGACGTAATTTACCATATCAATATAAGTGTTGATGTGTTCCAAACAATTACGATTTTTATACCACCTTTCTTTTTGTTCTTCTAAAAGGCCGAGATTATGTTTGTAATAGCCTTCAATTATAACACGAGCGTCAGGTACGCCTAAAATAATTTGTCCGCCAGGTTTTAACACCCGATAACATTCTTCAATAAATTTTTTAGCAGAAAGAGGATAATCTATGTGCTCAAAAAAATGTTCAGAAAATATTAGTTTACATGACGATTTTCCCAAAGGCAATCCTTCTCTCACGTCGCAAATCAAATCTGCAGGAGGTTGGATATCAATATTTAAAAAACCTACCAAAATATGAGATCCGCCACTGACTTGAACATCATTGTAATTTCTTTGGGCTGCTAGTTTTTGATTCTTAAGATTTTCACTATGCAGTTTGAATAAACCAACCTCTTTGCGAAGTTGCCTTAATGACCGCCCTAAGCCGTGAGTGGCAAATTTATTTTCAGCCAAATTGGCCAATTTTTCAATAATCAAAATTAAATAATAGTATAATTTTTTCATGAATTGATTAAATTTTTATCCGTAATACTGATTCAGTGTTATTTAAAATTCTGCTTTCTATTTTTATTTTTATGGGTTGAATATTTTGAATAAACCCATCAACATATTGCCCTTGATATGTTTTTATATTATTACTCACAGGCATTATACCCCATTCTCCTTTGGGGATAGCTCTATAATGTAAGACGCTGAAGTTGTCTGCTTTCCTCCAAATTTTTTCAGCACCACATTGTTCTACAGTATGACGTTTTTCAGAAGATGTATTTTTTAAAACAAATCTTCCCGTGATAGATTCGTGATTAACTTCATTGAGCATTGTGGATAAATAGGTAAACAGTCGTGCCTGCATGAATTGCATAAAATCCTCTGAGTCGTAGTGTTTAATTATTTTTTGTCCCTCTTTTTTAAGTCTATCGATATGAATTCGCAAATTAGTTTCAAATACTTCAGTTGAAAACTTTTTCTTCAAGATTGGCGATACTGAAAATAGATAATTCTTAACATTTTTCGCGTAAACCTCACCCATTTTCGCGAACTTTAAAGCTTCATCGTTATCTTGTTTAATATATAAATACTCATTAATGGCCTCAAAAAAAAACATGCTTCATAAAAGAGAAATCTTCGAAATACTTAGCAACTTGATCCCATAAGCAAAAATCTGTTGCACTTGATTCGTTTAATTTTATCAGTAAAGACTTGATTTTATCACACATCCCATCAAGAAAAATTCTGCTTTCAGGAGATAGAGTGGAACAGCCACAATAAACTTGACTGTCAATTCGTTGCTGGTTGGTGGCGAACCGTGGATCATCCTTGGAAACCTTGGTCACCGCCTTTGTAATACGGGCCACCCGACTGCCGAAGACCATCTCCGCTCTCTCACCCTTGAGCAAGAAGCTATCTTCCAAGATGTCGTGAAGGAGGGCGGCCATGATTAGCTCGACGTCGTAGACTCCCAGTTCATCGACCAAGATGATCGCTGTCGATCGGACGTGCTCGAAGTAGCGCTCACCCGATTCACGAAGCTGATTACGATGACCATATTTGGCCACATCATAGGCTAAATCGAGGCGTTTGAGATCGTTCGGGGTGACCTTGAGTCGAAATCGCCTCAAGAAACTGGCGTGGTCTTCGCCGGTCTGACAGACAGGCTTAATACATCTAGTGCTCATGGTGCCACCTCCTTTCTGAGGGGGGTTTCAAAGATCTAGTTTGTGTGTATGCTATAGCAACAAGGGGAATAATTCAACAACCGATCCCTGCTCTATATCTTTCTAGGGAAAATGGAATCTGGCTTTATTATTTTTTCTTGGCTAAATGTTTTAGTTATAAACTCGGAAGTTTTTGGTAAAAATGGTTCTAAATCATAGGCAATGCTCAACATTCTTCCAATATAGATACGGAGTTTTGCTTTTAATTCATCTATTCCCAGTGTCCAAGGTTTGTCTTCGCCAATATCTCGATCAAAATCAGCAATACGTTTCCAAATACATTTTATTGCCTCATCGGGTCTATATTGATCCATAAATTTAACAACTTCCGGTGAAAATTCATTAATAGAAATGTCGGTATTATCAAGGTCAGATGTCTCGCATAGTTTTGCAATACGAGCCACTAAGTTACCAACTCCATTGGCAAGATCAGAGTTATATTTCTCTTTAAACTTTTCGAGCGAGATATCTCCATCGTTACCAAAGGAAAAAGATGAAATAAGTAAATATCTTGTTGCATCAGATCCGTATTCTTTTACTAAATCTGTGGGATCAATTATATTGCCCAGTGTCTTCGACATCTTTTGTCCGTCAACTGTAAAAAATCCATGAGCAAAAATAGCTTTAGGTAACTCGATCTTATTAGCCAACAACAAACTTTCCCACACCAAAGCATGGAACCATAGAATGTCTTTAGCCATTAGATGTAACGACGGTGGCCAAAACTTCTCTTTGTCGGGATAAATTTTTGTCGCTGAATAATAATTAAGAAGAGCATCAACCCATACATAAACAGTCTGAGATTTGTCCCAAGGTAATGGGATACCCCAAGCGACACCTGATCTTGAAATAGAGACATCGTTAATACCACCTTTTATCTTGCTAACAATTTCATTTTCTCTTTCTGGCGGTAAAATTTTATAACCCCCTTTTTTAATTTCATCGAGGACAGCTGAAGAAAAATCCTTTAGTTTGAAAAAATAGTTTTCTTCCTCTTGTTCAACCAGAGTAGTATTTGGGTGATATATACAGGCGTTATGGATTATTTCATCAAATGGTAGAAATTTTTCACATCCAACACAATATAATCCTTTGTACTTTGACTTATAAATATATCCATTATCATAAAGCTGTTGGAGATAATCCTGAACTACTTTTTCGTGTCGCGGATCGGTTGTCCTAAAAAATTCATCGTAACTTATATCAAGGTCATTCCAAGCTTTTTTATAGCTCTCAGAAACAACGTCGGCAAATTCTTGGGGTGACAAATTGCTGGCTTTAGCGGATTTCGCAACCTTACTTCCGTGCTCATCTGTCCCTGTAAGAAAGAAAACTTTCTCCTTGCCTTTTATTTTTCGTTGGTATCGAGCAAAAACATCAGTCATGATCGTAGTATAAGCATGACCAGCATGGGGCTTGTCGTTTACGTAGTAGATAGGGGTTGTAACATAAAAATTGTCTGATTTCTTATCCATATTATAGACAAGACTAACACATTTTATAGGGGATATCAAATTGAGAAAAAAGAAATATTTATCTTAAATTAAAAAAGTCCACCCCTACCTTTTCAGGTAAAAGTGGACTTAGGGAGATTCGTTTTTGAACGACTCCCTCAACAAACGAAAGAACTCTTTTCTCTCAGGGAAACAAGGAATCCCCGGGCATACATAGTACAGATACCCACAAAGCCCTTGTTTAAAGAACTCACACTGTTCACACTCTGGCCCGGACCCCAAATTTTTGACACCAATTCTGTATAATTAACAGCAAAATTA
>CAYHUF010000007.1:14910-15474 GCA_964359775.1 uncultured Candidatus Saccharibacteria bacterium | reverse complement strand
TGAGAGGGTCAATTTTAAATTCTTCTTTCGGATCTTTATCTAAACCATAATCAATATAAGTTTTAATCGGATAAGGATCGGCTTCAGTAAATTGAAATTCAATTCCCCGCAAATCCCAAGGTGAACCGGCTGAGCCATAATTGACCGCTCGAGTATAATCTTCCACTTCATAGACTTCCGCTTCCGGATATTGAGAATAGATCGCTGATTCAACGATATTTTGAAAAAATTTTGGCGTCCAAATATAAAAATGGATTTTTCCACCAAGCGAAACAATTTCCAAAGAAAAACAAGCGGGGGTCCGACCTTTGACATATTGATCAATTAAATTTCCGGAGCTGGGTTGATGAAGAGCGGTAATGACCAACTCCATAGCCATCGGCGACTTAAACACTTCCCGAGGCAATTTAATTTCCAAGAGAACGGCTGGATTTTCTTTCAGCCACTTGGCCCGAATATAATAAAGATAAGTTTCCCACCACAAAAAAGCCAGCAAGAAAGGCAGCCAGAGTAGAAAAAACTGGGAAGAGCCAACTAAAAGATCGAACCCTGATTTAAAAAATA
>CAYHUF010000007.1:0-14900 GCA_964359775.1 uncultured Candidatus Saccharibacteria bacterium | reverse complement strand
AAAATAGATCGAGCATAGTAAACCAAAAACACTTCTTTCATTATACTGAAAGAAGTGCCGGGAAACAATATCGGTTTTAAACTTAAGTGGAAAAATTAAACTTCTGAATAACGGCCGATTTTATCTTTCTTGAATAATTTGGAATTCTGAAGATTGACCAAAATGGTATTTTCTTTGACATGACGTTCCTTCAAAACCTTGGCGATGATTTCTTCTTTCGGTAAAGGTCCAGTCTTGCTGAGGATGGTTTTGACCACGTCAGCCACCGTCCCACGAGAATAACCCCATTCTGCCAAAGCGTAGAGACCGCGACCGACCAAAACAAAACGCTGGTCTTTAATCAATTCATTATGGCAGGTAGCCGGATGAGCCTTGCGACCAAACCGCTTGCCAATAGATTTAGCCACTTCGGAGAAATGCATTGGTGAGCCATTTTGGCGCAAAACGAGATAGGCATAATCGCGGATACCACGCATTTTCACATTCGGTGACTTGGACAAACCCCACTCCCCTAAAGGATTTTGAGAAATTTGCTTGGATAATTTCAGCCACTTAATGGCAAAATCAGACACTTTAGGATCTTTGGAAATATCTTTCAATTCGCGCAAGAAACGAGCGATTAGTTCGCTCTCAGACACCAGGTCGTTGTCGTGTAAATTAGAACAAAGATTCCGTAAAGACTGATGAACTTTTTCCGCCAGATTTTTATCGGTAGTCCAACGATGATGAAATTCATCGTCTTCTTTGATTTTGAAAAAGGCTTCAGAGACGACTAAAAGAAAGTGCAGATGGTTTTTAGTTGAAGCGTCACGGACGACTGAATCTAAAAATTCTTCTTCATGGACTACTCCGCCGTAGTCATCCATTTTTTTCTTCAACTCAACAAAAACCGGATCAAGGGGGTCGTAAGTTTTAGCCTTACGAATAGCGGCTAAACCAAAATTCTCGATCTGACGTACTCGTTCCCGAGTAATCTGATAACTGGAACCAATTGATTCCAAGGTTGATCGTTTAGTATCGGCACCCAAACCATAACGCCGAATTAAGATTTCTTTAATTCGGGGAGTTAAAGGACCAAGTAAGCGCTTGGTCATTTCTTTCGGCTTGAAATTAAGGGTGTCTTTGGCCATAAGTTTTATCCTTTATTTTTATCATTAATGCTCTAATAAGTCAATAGCGAGGTATTTTAACTTAAAACTAAATTCAGTAACTTGCCAGGCACATAGACCATTCTACTGATTTTCTGGCCATTTGTCCACTGGATGATAAGAGGCCTAAGAAGAGCCCTATTTTTGATTTCAAGCTCGCTTGTCCCCAGGGGAATTTCGAAAGAATCCCGAACTTTTCCATTGATTTGGACGACGATGGTCAAAGTCTCAATCTTAATTTTAGTCGGATCAAAGACCGGCCAGGGGGCCAGATGGACGGAGGTCTTCTCCCCTAAGCCGGACCACAGCTCTTCCGTCAAATGCGGGGCTAAAGGAGCTAACATTTTTAGAAAATCTTTAAATAAAGGCCGAGAAACAACTGACTGGGACTCTAACGCGTTGGCCAAAATCATTAAAGTCGAAATAACCGTGTTAAAAGAAAAATCGGTGATATCTTGACTGACTTTCTGGATGGTTTTTTGACGCAAAGTTTCCAGTTCGTCGCTGACAGGCGCTGAGCCGACTTTGTGAGTTAGGCGCCAAACTCGATCCAGGAAGCGACGAACGCCCATCAAATTGTCACTATTCCAATTTTTCGATTGTTCGAAAGGGCCCATAAACATCTCATAAAGACGGAGTGAATCAGCCCCATAATCGCGAATGACATCGTCAGGATTAATGACATTGCCCCAGCGTTTACTCATCTTACGACCGTCAGAACCTAAAACTAGACCTTGATTTTTTAATTGAGCAAAAGGTTCCAAACCGGGAACCAGACCAAGGTCAAATAAAAACTTATGCCAAAAACGAGCGTAAATCAGATGGCGAGTGGCATGCTCGACACCACCGACATACATACTAATAGGTAACCAGGCTTTTAATTTAGTTTTGTCGGCTAGGGCCTTTTTATTGTGCGGATCAATAAAGCGCAGGTAATACCAAGAGGAACCGGCCCATTGGGGCATAGTATTGGTTTCGCGTTTCCCCCACTGCCCACACTTAGGACACTTAACTTTGACCCAGTTTTTGATAGCGGCCAGTGGGGACTCACCAGTGCCGGTCGGGGCATAAGATTTGACCATCGGTAATTTGACCGGCAGATCTTTAATAGGGACGGGGACGACGCCTCGCCCGGCAGGATTGTTTAGGGCGCAGTCGGAACAATGGATCATTGGAATCGGTTCGCCCCAATAACGTTGGCGAGAAAAAACCCAATCGCGTAATTTATATTTACTGACCAACTGACCGCGGACAAATTTAGTAATGGCCACTTTGGCTTTATCATTAGTCAAACCACTAAAATCGCCGGAATTAATTAGAATGCCGGGACCGAGATAAACTTGTTCTAAGACATTTTCCACCACTCGTTCGTTTGGCTCACCCAACACTTGGCGATTCCAAATCACCGGTTTGATTGGCAATTTAAATTTCTGGGCAAAAGCCCAGTCCCGAGTATCGTGAGCCGGCACCGCCATAATGGCGCCAAAACCATAGTCGGCTAAAACGTAATCAGCCACAAAAATCGGCAAAGGTTCACCGGTGGCCGGGTTGATGGCTTGAATTCCATCAAGTAGAACACCGGTTTTTTCTTTTCCCTCCGCCGTTCGTTCGATTTCAGTTCGCTTTTCAGTTTGCTTGAGATATTTTTCAACTCCCCCCCAATTTTTAATTTTTAATTTTAAATTTTTAATTAACAGATGCTCCGGTGCCACCACCAAATAAGTGGCTCCAAACAAAGTATCTGGCCGAGTAGTGAAAACTTTTATTTTTTCCAAACAATGCTCCAGCACCACTGGTTCCACTTTTCCGCAAACATGAGGTTTTTCGGCTTGAAATTCAATCAAGTCTCCACCCAATTGTTGTTGGATTTTTAAACCTTGATTGTCAGCGATAATCAGGTCTTTTAAGTCGCGCAAAATCTTAACCCGGCCGGCTAATTTCTTTATTTTCAACCAATCAAAACGCCAGTTAAACATTAAGCGCAAAGGCCAGGTATCCCGATCTTTGACCGCTGGTTCAATCAAACCGGCAATCAAAATCGTGCCGGCGATCGGCGCTGACAATTTTTCCAACACTTTCAAAGCCACTACTGTCCCCAAACTATGTCCAACTAAAATCGTATTGGGGCCAAAAGTTACCTGATCTAAAACAGTAGCAACTTGGTTATCGATATTGGGGATACTAGCATCTGGCAAATCCAGAGCTTGAACTTCATGACCGAGGGCCTCCAACTCTCGCTTGAGCCAAGGTAAAAAAGTGCGCTTGGAATTGGACCGGAAACCGTGCAGTAGGACATAGTGGCGTTTGGTAGCCAAAGGGAAATCAATCTCCGCCCCTTCGCTTTTGCCAATCCAATTACGTTGAGCTTCTTTGACCGATTCCGGCCAATTAAGAGTATCCAGATCAGATAATAAACGTTCGGCATAATCAGTGATCTTCAAGACCCACTGACGCATCGGACGTTTTTCGATCACCGAGCCACAACGCTCACATTTGCCATCTTCCAGATCTTCGTTGGCTAAACCAGTCTGACAAGAGGGACACCAGTTGATCGGCTCGTATGATTCATAGGCTAAACCCTTTTCATGAAGTTTGAGAAAAATCCACTGGGTCCATTTATAATAAGTAGGATCAATGGTATTGATTTCGCGTTCCCAATCGTAAGACAGACCAATGGCCTTGGTCTGTCGGCGAAAATTATCAATATTTTTCTTGGTCGAAACGGCCGGATTGACTTTGTTTTTGAGGGCAAAGTTTTCCGCCGGCAGACCAAAAGCGTCCCAACCCATCGGGTGGAGAACATTGAAACCTTTCATGCGCAGGTAGCGGGAATAAATATCGGTAGCGGTATAACCTTCGACATGACCGACATGCAAGCCTTCGCCGGAAGGATAAGGAAACATATCCAAGACATAGGCTTTGGGTTTCGAGCCTTTGTCGCTAGTTTGATAGAGTTTTTTGGCCGCCCAAATTTTCTGCCACTTCGACTCAATTTTTCGATGGGGATAAGTTTGCGCCACCAGTTTTCGGCCCAAGGCCGATCCCCGCCCGACGGCAGGCGTGGCGCCTTGAGCGGAGGTAGCTTTTTTACTTTTAGTAAATTTCTTTTTTGAAGCTTTAGGCATTTTCAAATAAGAATTTAATCCTGGAATTTCTTAACGCCGAGCCAAATTAGGAAAGCCAGAGCCAAGGCTAGAATAATCACTCGCCAATAGTCGTTGAGAATTGACCAATAGCGCATTGAGGCAATGATGAAAGATAAGAGACCGCCTAAAGACAGGCCGGAAGAAACCACTACGGCGGAATTAGTAATAAGGAAACTAAGACCAACTGATAGGGCGCCGAGAATAATCAAAACAATAAAAGCGATGCGGTCATAGGCTTTGCGCGCTTCGTCATATTTTTTCTGACAAGAAAAATTGGGATCGCAATAACCAGTTCGAGTGCTGATTTGATTGACTGGTATCGGCGCCACCGGCACACTCAAATTTTTATTATAAGCCGAGTCTTCAGTCCAGCCACCGCCACCGGCCAGGCATTGTTTTTGATCTTGGGGCACGACTCTGATCTGCTCCATTTTACAAAAATCCTGATATTGCGGTTCCTTATAAACCAATTGGAGTGAAAAATTAAAAAAGAGGTTGAGGATAATGACAATGGCGATAATCAGGGCCCAACGCAAAATCAAAGGATTTTTCATGATTAAAATAGTTATTAAGCTGGTTCAAAAATCCTACCATAAATCCGGCGCAATTCAAGCCGACCCAAGGCGATTTCAGAAGCTCACAGGGCTTAAGTTTTAACCCTTTATAACTTAAAAAATATTTAGACCTTAAGCTCTATAAGACTTCCATCTTCATAAAGTCGAAACCCCACCTCTGCTTTAGCTAGAAGATGGGGTTTTTGAATTTGTTGCGGATATTTCACCGCTCGGCTCCAGTGTTTAAATGCCACTGGGGCCAATGACCATTTGCGAGTCTGCCTCCGACACAACGGTACCAACCTATGTACCCGTTTGCATCGTATGCATATTCGTACTCGTAATGACCTAGTGTCTGCCATGTTGTCATCGTGACCTCCAAATTTTTGGTTGGTGCTAAACAGCGTTAGAATCAAATACTAGTCCATCACTAATTTAGCACAATATGGTTATTTTGTCAATATGGTCAGAATTTAAACTCTATCACCCCAGTAGTAGAACCGTAGAAACTTGGTTCACTACGGGGCAGGCATTTCCATCTCTATATTTTAAACTCAATTACATCCCCGTCTTTGACGAGGTAGTCTTTCCCTTCCGTTCGCAGTAAGCCTTTTTCGCGAGCGGCGCCATAAGAACCAGCTGACAATAAATCTTGATAACCAATCACTTCAGCCCGAATATATTTTTCCCGAAAATCAGTATGAATGGCGGCCCCGGCTTCCGGAGTGGTCGAACCTTGTTTAATCGTCCAGGCCCGAATCTCGTCGGTACCAGTGGTAAAGAAAGTCATCAAGCTAAGTAGCTTGTAAGAGGCCGTGATGAGGTCATTGATCCCGTCATCCACCACCCCTAATTCTTGCTTGAACTCCGCCCGGTCCCCGGCTTCCAATTCCGACAACTCCCCTTCAATCTTAGCATCAACAATCACCCACTGGGCACCCCCGCCTTCGCCAGAGGCTATGGCGGGCGAGGCAAGTTTTTTCAAATAAGCCAGGACCGGTTCCAGGTCAACCGTTTCCGCCCCCTGCTTTTTATTTAAAACATAAAGAATCGGCTTGGCCGACAAAAGATGCAAACTCTTTAAAATTTTAGCCTCCTCTGACCCCAAACCAACATTCTCACATTCTTGAGAATGTTGGAATGTCTGGGTGATCATTTGGCCGGCTTTGAGGCTAGCTGCGAGTTTTTCCAGCAAAGCTTGTTCCGCTAAGGCCGGTTTATCGCCTCGTTTAGCATCCCGAGCCACCGTCTGAAGGCGTTTGGCCACCGTCTGAAGATCGGCCAAGATTAATTCCAGATTAATAGTTTCTATATCGGAAATAGGATCTGGTTGACCGGATACATGGATAACATTCTTATCAATAAAAACTCGCACCACTTCAGCAATAGCATCCACTTCCCGAATATGAGACAAAAATTGATTGCCCAAACCTTCACCTTCGGCCGCCCCCTTGACCAAGCCGGCAATATCGACGAATTCAATCGCCGCCGGAATTTTTTTGGCTGATTTGGAGAAAGTGTTAAGTAATTCAATCCGGTCATCCGGCACGGCCACAATCCCCACCGCCGGGTCGATGGTGCAGAAAGGATAATTCTCGGCCGGCACCCCTTTTTGAGTCAGGGCGTTGAATAAGGTCGACTTGCCGACATTAGGGAGACCGACAATTCCGATAGACAGGCTCATTTATTTTTTAGCTGCTCTAGCTCCGTCTTGTATTTCCCCATCACTTCCATCGCCGCTTGGGTTTCCGATTTCTTTTCGCTTTTGACTTTCTGTTCAATGTCTTTGGCCATCTGGGCAAAGAGTTCGGGATTCTTTTGGACAATAGTTAAAACCTGATCAATTTGCTCTTCGGGCACCCCTTTGGACTTCAACATTTGTTTGAGAAAAAATTCTTTGAGCATATTTTTGTGGACCGTAGCGGGTTCGAACCGCTGACCTCTGCTATGCCATAGCAGCGCTCTACCAGCTGAGCTAACGGCCCATGGTAATTACTTACTTTAACCTCTTATAAATATCCTGGCTTTTAGCTCCACCTCCGCCAACCGGCGGATGAGCTAACGACCCTTATCTTATTCTGCAAGAACTTTTGCCACTTGCGTTAACTCGGTAAAAATTTCAGCCGAAAAATAATCTATTCGGCAAACTCCTTTGTAACCTGTTTTTTTAGTAACAGAACCGATTGTTCTCTTGTCAATCTGGGTCTTATAAAACAAACTACGGGGAATACCTGTAATATTAGACCAGAATATTTCTAATTCTTCAATATTCTGATCAGACCGACATTGGACTGTACATCGAAATTTACGCTCGTCTATAGTATAACAATATCGTAATAATTTCAAGAACAACAAGATAACAGTCTGACTAGAATTGCCTAACATCATTGATCCACCCCTTTTGGCCCCTTCGCCAAGATACAGCATAGCTAACGCTATTTTGGCGGTATCTTTGTCTTCTAATTTTTGAGAAAGATGAAGAACGCGATTTTTTATTTCTTGAAGATATTCCTCTCTTCTAGCTTTATTTACGATTAAAGCCGTAGCTCGACCTCTTTTAGACCCTTGGCTCATTAAAACTTTGAGCTGTGACTTTTGGGTTTTCGACAGGGAAAGATTCTTACACCAACAAGATAAGGTACTTTTGGGAATATTGGTATTCAGCACTTTGCAGATTTCTCCGTAACTTTTACCTTGCGTCCGAAGAGATATTGCTTCTGATTTTAAAGCATCAAAATGAGATTTCATTATTTAATTGTACTAAAGAACGATACCATGTTCAATGGTTTTAAGCAGTACAAATAATCCAATTTTGAAACCATAAGTTGATAATAGGCCTACAATTTGTTAAATTTACAATCAGACTCATATCTATTTTAGGGCGATTAGCTCAGCTGGTTAGAGCGTACGATTTTTTACCCAAACAAATTTGGTCATTTAGCTCAGTTGGTTAGAGCGCACCGTTCACATCGGTGAGGTCACAGGTCCGAATCCTGTAATGACCACCAAACTTACCCTAGTAAGTTTTTGGGCCCTTAGCTTAGTTGGTAGAGCGCCTGCTTTGCAAGCAGGAGGTCGCCGGTTCGAATCCGGCAGGGTCCACCATTTCTGAATTTGAAGAAAGATTATTAAAAAACTAATTAAAAATCATGATCACCATCAACCAAAGCGTGCCGGATTTTGAACTCGAAGCTTTTCAAGCTAACGAGATTAAAAAATTGAAGTTGTCGGACTACAAAGGGAAGTGGATCGTCCTGGTCTTTTACCCGGCGGATTTTACTTTCGTCTGTCCGACCGAATTGGAAGATTTGGCCAAACATTATGCCGAATTTCAAAAATTGGGGGCCGAAGTGATGAGTATCAGCACCGACAAAGCTTACACCCACAAAGCCTGGCATGATTCATCGCCGGCCATTGCCAAAGTCACTTACCCGATGTTGGCCGACCCCAACGCCAAAGTGACCAAATTATTCGATGTCTATATTGAAGAAGAAGGCTTGGCCCGCCGTGGCACTTTTATCATTAATCCGGATGGAGTTTTAAAAACAATGGAGATTCACGACAATGATATCGGTCGAGCGGTAACGGAAACACTTCGCAAATTGGAAGCGGCTATTTTTGTCCGCGAACATAAAGGCTTGGCCTGCCCGGCCAATTGGGAACCCGGTCAAGAGACCCTCAAGCCGGGAGTGGATCTGGTCGGGAAAATTTAATTATCAACAAAATTAACTTGCGGAAAAGCGTCCGACCGATTAGATTTAAAATATGGCCTCAAAATTTCAAGAGAGTCTGGAAATGACAATGTTCGTCATCAGTTTCCCCTACTATTTCTATCAAATTCATTTGAAAAAGAAAGGAGCGGACGAAAAGAAAGATGACGATGATGATTAACCCGGTGGAGTAGTTCGCTATAATCCACCGGGTTAATCCCAACCCCCGCCCGGATTACCGGGCGGGGGTTATAAAGTTAAATTGAAAACTTAAGCTAAAGCCAACAAAACTAAATGATCGAGGAAGTCCGGATAAGCAATCCCCCCGGCTTGGAGAGCCTTGGGCAGAAGCGATTGCTCGGTCAGACCTGGCAAAGAGTTGGTTTCCAAAATATAAATTCCCCGCGGGGTCAAAATAAAATCAGAGCGAGAATAATGACGTAAACCGAGTGTCTGATGGGCCAACTTAGCCAAGCGCTCCAACTCTTGTTTTTCTTGTTCCGAAAACCGGCCCGGGCAGAGCAATTTGTGTCTACCATATTTGGCCTCATAATCAAAAAGTTGCTCACCCTGCCGGACAATCTCCGTCGGGAACAGTGCATAAAGATCTTGGCCACGCAGACCCTCGACCACGCCACAAGTGGCTTCCCGACCTCGAATATATTCTTCCACTAAAACCAAATCGCTGATCAAAAAACAATCAGCAATGGCTTGTTTTAATTCGCCCAGACTGCGAACTAAAGAGAGTCCGACCGAGGAGCCGCGATCCACCGGTTTGACGATCCAAGGTGGTGAAATTTTTTGAAAAATACGATTAGCTTCAGTGTTTAGAAAATCATCGTTCCCCCCGCCTTCGTTATCAAACTTCGGCGGGCAAGGCCGGCGAATTTCCAAACCAACCGGCGTTCGCAAGCCGGCGGCCTTAAATTTTTCCTTGGCTAATGTTTTATTCATAGCCAAGGCCGAAGCGTAGTGACCAGAACCAGTGTAAGGCAAAGAAAAACGATCAAGTAATTTTTGAACCTGACCATCCTCACCAAATTCGCCATGCAAAGCATTAAAAACCACATCAACTGATTGAGCCAACGTCGCCAAATCAACCGGCCGACCTTCTAAATGCCAAACCCCCTTTTTATCAATAAAAATATCCCGAACTTGATATTTGTCAGCCGGAAGATGTTTTAAAACCGAAGCCCCGCTTTTGAGGGAGACTTCGTATTCAGCACTAGGCCCACCGCGGATAATGCCGGCACGAATGGCCATCGGTTTTTTATTTAAAGAAACTGCTAATTTTCATCACCACGTCATCTAAAGTAAAGTTGGCTTTGATTAGGAAATCATTAACCCCAAGAGCTTTAGCTTTTTCGATATCTTCCCGTTGACCTAGATTAGAAAAAACGATTACTGGTGTTCCCTTAACTGGTCCGTCTTCTCGGATTTTCTTGAGAACCTCAAAACCGGACAGGCCCGGAAGAAGCAGGTCCAACAAAATAATATCAGGACTGGCTTCTTTGATCTTACCCAGAGCACTATCGCCGTCAACCGCCACATCAACTTGGTAACCCTCTTTCTCTAAGCGTTTGACGGTCAGGGAACGCAGGAATTCGTCATCTTCGACGATAAATACTTTTTTAGCCATAATATTTTTTAAATCCTAAATAATAAATCCTAAATTCTAAAAGGGATTCCGCTGACCCTAGTATACTACTTTTGGAACAGGGGTAAAGTAAAATGGAAAACTGTCCCCACTCCATCATTGCTTTCAAACCAAATTGCTCCGCCATGCTTTTCGATAATATCCTTGGCGATAAAGAGACCTAACCCAGAACCATCCGGCTCCACCGCCACCGCTTCCGGTGCCCGGTAAAATTTCTGAAAAATTTTCTGCTTAGCTTCCGGACTAAGACCGATACCGGAATCACGAATGATCACTTCCAATTTAGGGTGGCTACTATTAAGATCTGAATCATCAATCGTCACCGTCACCTGACCACTCTTGCCGGTATATTTAATAGCGTTATCAATCAGGTTTTCCAAAACCATTCGCAATTTACCCTGATCTGCCCGAACTGATGGTAAATTAGGCGAACTCGGTTTGAGAATCAAAGAGATCTGCTTGCTTTGGGCCGGACTGTAGAATTCACCCAAAATACTCTTGATGAGATTTTCCAAAGGTACCGCTTCAAATTGATAAGCATCACTCGTATTATCACTTAAATTAATGCTCAATAATTCATTGACGATTTTAATCATTCGCTCGGTACTGGTCAGACCTTTTTGTAAAAATTCCTGCTGATCGGGAGTAATTTCTCCCAACTGCTTGTTGAGTAACATAAAAAAGGTCCATTTGATGGCCGCCAAGGGGGTGCGCAATTGATGGGTAGTGACCGAGACAAATTTAGTTTTGGCGTCTTCTAATTCTCGAAGCCGTTGGTTGGCACTGGATAATTCAAATTCTTTGGCGGAAAGGCGACGGGTGGTGGCTTCTAAATCTTGATTGATCTCTTCTAAAGCTTTGATTTGTCCAGCTCGAAATTTGGCTTCACGGACTAAAGCTTTGACCTGACTTTTTTTGACCTGAAACAGATAACCTAAAATAAATCCAAAAATCAATAAGATAATGGCACTAACAATCTCTAATGAGACGGCTGAAAAAGTAGGCAGAGAAAAGAGATCCATTCCATTATTTTAACATCTGTTGGCGTTTTTTTCTATGAAAAGATAGTGTATAACGATGAGATTCGGCGTTGGCCAAAACAATTGCCTGATGGTAATCGCGAATCAAATCCGATGGGCCCAATAATTGGGCCGCTTTGTGGTGAGTATCTTTTTTAACCGCCACTACCGGTGTCACTAAATTATGAGCCCGACAAATTTTCTCGGCCACTTGACGAATCCGTTCATCACCATCGACAATAATCAAATCAGGTAAAAGCCATTCCAGATGGGCTAGCCGGCGAGTGAGAATTTCGGCTAAGTTTTTTAAATCATCAATTTGCCCGGATGCTAAATTTTTGATTTTAAAATGACGATAATCAGCCGGGCTAAATTGCCCATCTTGCCAGACCACCAAACCACCGACCGTGTTCGTGCCGGACAAGTGAGCAATATCGTAAGCCTCTAAACGTAACTTAGAAGTTTCTTTACTATCTGATTTATGGCTCAATAGAGCCACATCTTGGATGTGTTCCAAAGCAAACAATTTCTTTTTTAAATCCCCGGCTCGCTCGAAAGCTTGGTGTTTGGCCGCCATTTTCATTTCTGTCTCCAATTTAGTTTTAAGCGCTTCGAAGCGGCCGGAAAAAATCAGCCGTAATTTAGCAATGATTTTGGCGTAATCTTTCGGTGAAATGGCACCACTACAAACCCCGGGACATAACCCAATCTGACGTTCAAAGCAAGGTTTCCCCACCCGAGTTTCCCCGAGGAGCCTCCTCGGGGAAACTCGGGTGGGGGTGCACCGATCCCGCCAGGGAAAAATTTTCCGAATCAAACGCAGGGCAATTTTTAAATCTCGACCGCTAGGGAATGGCCCGTAAATGTTCGAGATCGGACCTGGAACATTTCTGTGCGACATCGGATGTCGCACAGAATTATCGGCGCTTGCCCTGTGGAGTAGCTTGCTATACTCCACAGGGTGAATCCGCGTCTTATCCGCATCAAGTCCGCGTTTGTCCAGGTCTCGACCTCGGACAACAATAACTCGGGGGTAAACCTCTTTAGTGATCACTAAATAATTGTAACTTTTATCATCTTTCTCTCGCGCATTATATTTCGGCTGATGTTTTTTGATCAGTGCGGTTTCCAAGAGTAAAGCTTCAAGCACCGAACCGGTAGCTTGCCATTTGATTTTATCCGCCAGCTCCAACATCTTGACCAAACGAGGACCTCTTGATTCACCGAGGTCGCCAACAAAATAAGATTTGATTCGATCCTTAAGGGAAGTAGCTTTGCCGATGTAAAGTATCTTGTTACCCACCAGGAAAAAGTAAACCCCGGGCTCATCTGGCAGAGCGTATTTTTTTAAGTCTTGACTCTTCATACTTATTCTTATACCATTTATTTTAGATCAGCCAAAGCCGAGACGTCGACCTTGGTTAGGTTAGGGGCAACTATGGGAACCATTCTGTAGACTGGAAAAGAGGAGGGCTCATGAAGCACCAGCAGGTGACCTAGACAATAATTCGGCGTTAGACACGCAATCTGTATGATTGCCGGCAACCGAGAGTCTCCAGTTTAGCTTGCGACAAGGTACCATCGCTAGTTAGCAGCGAGACATCAAAGGATGCCATTAAGACCAGGCCCGCTGTGTGGTGGCTACTCAAGTCAGCACCCCCGGGCATTTTTTTTTGTTTAACAAAATGTTATGTTAGTATATTAAGTGACGGTTATCTTTCCGGAGAAAAAAGATTGCCTTGGTTGGGAGTGATGCCCCGCCTTGGCGAAAAAGAGCATCCCTCGGCGATCGCAAGAAAGCCGAGGTTATTTTTTGCTTAATTTTTAATTATTTACCTGTTTCTAGCATTCTTCCGCATTAATTCCGCGCATGTCCGCGTCTAGTCCGCGTTTGATTAAGCACCCGCTTCAAATACTTAGCCGTATGTGAACCAGCGATATAGACTAATTCTTCCGGCGTGCCCTTGCCCACCAATTTACCGCCACCATCTCCCCCTTCTGGCCCCATATCAAATAAATAATCGCAATTTTTCAGGACTTCCAGATTGTGTTCAATCACCACCACTGAATTACCGCGTTCGACCAAGCGATGCAAGATTTCCACTAATTTTCGGACATCTTCATAATGCAGACCGACTGTCGGTTCATCCAGAATATACATCGTCCGTTCGGTTTGGGGCCGATAGAGTTCCGAGGAAATTTTGACCCGTTGGGCTTCCCCGCCGGACAGAGTGGTCGCCGATTGACCTAATTCCAGATAACCCAAACCGACTTCAGCTAAAGTTTTGAGGCGATCATAAATGGCTGGGATATCAGTGAAAAAAGCCAGAGCTTCCTCAATCGTCATCGACAAAACTTCATTGATATTTTTCTTTTGGTAAGTCACTTCCAGAGTTTCTTTCTGGTAACGAGTGCCGAGACAAACATCACAGGGCACAAAAACGGTCGGCAAGAAATGCATTTCGACTGAAATCAGACCATTGCCCTGGCAAGCTTCACAGCGACCGCCGGTAACATTGAAGGAGAAGCGACTGGGTTTCCAGCCACGAACTTGGGCTAATTGAGTCGAAGCGAAGAGCTCACGAATAAAAGTAAAGGCCCCGGTATAAGTGGCCGGATTGGACCGTGGCGTCCGACCGATAGGTGATTGATTGATCAAGACTACGCGCGACAAATATTCCGAACCGGAAAATTCCCGACAATTGGCGGTCTCGTTACTGCGATAGCGTCGCTCCAGCCGGGTTTGAAGATTTTTGTGGAGCACTTCATAAACCAGTGACGATTTGCCGGAGCCAGAGACACCAGACACCCCGACCAATTTACCCAGCGGGATATCCACATCAACATTTTTCAAATTAAAAATCTTGGCGCCGCGAATTTTAATGGTGCCCTTTTCGCTACTGCGTCGCTTGTCGGGCATCGGGATATTCTGCTCGCCCCGCAAGTAATCAACAGTCAAAGAATTAAAAGTATTTTTCTTGGCGGTCAATAATTTTTCGGTCTCCCCAGCCACTACAATTTTCCCGCCATGAATCCCCGCTCCCGGACCGATGTCCACCAAATAGTCTGAAGCAAAAATAGTGTCTTCGTCGTGCTCGACCACGATAATCGAGTTACCTAAGTCGCGCAAATCGATCAGGGTCTTAATCAATTTATCATTATCTCGTGGATGCAAACCGATAGTCGGTTCGTCTAAAACATATAAAGTCCCGACCAAGCGCGAACCAAGCTGGGAAGCCAGCCGAATCCGCTGAGCTTCCCCACCGGACAGAGTATTCGCCCGCCGATCCAGGGCCAAATAATCCAAACCGACATCTAATAAAAATTTCAACCGAGCTTCAATCTCTTTCAAGACCACTTGGGAAATGGCTTTCTGACGAACGGTCAATTTTAAATCTTCAAAAAAGGTTTGGGCCTTGGCAATCGGCAAGGCCGTCAATTGGACAATATTAAGTTTACCAACCAAAACGTGCAAAGCTTCCGGCCGGAGACGCTGGCCCTGACAATCAGCACAAGGCTCGGTGCCAAACATATGTTTAGTCCCCAGACCATGACAAGTCGGGCAAGCGCCATAAGGTGAGTTGAAGGAAAACAAGCGCGGTTCGATTTCCGGATAAGAAAAACCATCATTGACGCAAGAAAATTTGGCCGACAAGAGAAACTCTT
>CAYHUF010000006.1:0-15958 GCA_964359775.1 uncultured Candidatus Saccharibacteria bacterium | reverse complement strand
GTCTTGGCCATTAAAATGCCAGGCGGCAAAACGGCCAAAAGAGGATTTGCCGGTGCCGGTCGGTCCATGCAGAAACACCGATTTGCCGGTAATCATGCGAGTGCCGATTTTTTGAAGATTAGCGACAACGGAAGGAGTTGACGCGATGTGTCCCTCAAAATGAAGGCCTCGTCGATAACGAATCAGCTCAACTACTCGAGCGGCCCGCGGATTTTTCTCCATTAAAATGGCTAAACGGTCTTCCAGATTATTTTTCTCGTCTCGGATGGTTTTTAACAGACGCTCATGGGCTTTTTGAGCATGAGGGTCGCTTTGCATCTCGCGCAGGCGACGCATTTCAAAATCGCGGAGATCGGCCAAATTTTCTTCTAACTCGGATATATCGGCAAAAGACGGTCCGATTTCTTGCTCGATTACTTCCTCGTTTATCCAAGCGCTTCTATCTGAACGCTCCTTGTCAGCCTTCAAAATGTCCCTTGCCGGCTTTAATCCTCCGGCTTCTTTAATAGAAAAACTCTTCGCTTCTTCATTGACCGCTTCAAGTGTTTTTTCCAGCACTTTTTTAGCTGTTTCGCTTTCTTCGCTCTCGCGAACAGCCTTTCGCAAACCGCGCCGTTCCTCTGCTAAATCATAGAAATTTGGTTGGGGATTTTCCATAAAGCCTCAGCTTAGTTTACTTTTTTACCGCGCAAATTACAAATCGGCCAAATTCTCTTTGAGCAAGTCACCTAGGACTGCTGGCAATTTTTCGGCCGTTTCAGCCAGTCTGGCATTGGGGGCATAGGTCGTCAAGGCCGGTTCTCCGCTTTCGGTTATACCCACACCGATGACCACCACTTGAGCTTCGCGCAATTTGTCCAAAACTGAACGAACAAGAGAAACATTATCGCTTCCCCCATCAGTGAAGACAATGACGATTTTTTTAAGCTCGCCCTCGATAATTTTCTTTTTAAGTTCGTCTGTCAGACCTTTTTCAATCACCCCAAGCGGAACAAAATCAGTGGTACTGCCCGAAGTCGTCGCCAGTTTGCCAAAGATGTCTACTCGCTCCTTTTCGCTCAAATCTTTAGACATCGGCTTGAGCGGTTTGGCATCTTCAGAGCTAGACTGAAAAGAAAAAATCTCTGATCGAACCTCAAGCGGGCTATCCATATTGACGCGTTTGGCTTCGCAAATATCGGCAAAATCTTTGAGCGCTTCCATCAATAAAACTGCCGCCTTTTGCTGTTCGTGTTTTTTCGCCCCGCCATCTTCATCCATCGAAGTGGACCTATCGCAAACTAAAGTAATTTCCACTTCGCCGAATTTCTTGCTTCGCTTCTCGCGCATCTCGAAAGTCTCCCAGACTTTTGGTTCCAAGTTTCCGGATTTAACATCGGCAACTAATTGCGCCGGATCAACCAAATCCTCGCCCTCAATCACCGGATATTGCGGGGCCGGCTGAGGCTTAAGCCGTTTGGCGATAATTTTAGAGATAAGCGCGCGCAATTCTTCAATTACCGTTTCGTTGGTTTCCGGATTTATAATATTTCCGAGCAATTCGATAGTTTGACGATATTTTTGCAAATCCTCTTTTTTGACGCCCAGCTTATTGGCATATTCTTTATCCGCCTTCTCCAGCGGATTTTCTCTTTGTTCTTCCCGCCAATCATCAAAAGCTTTTTTGATTTCTTTCAAAGACACGCCGGGGGGAACCTTTCTATCAGCTCGATCATAGGCTTCTTTAAAAATGGCGTCGGGATCGGCTTCGGCTTCTTGATTACCAGTTTTTTCGCCGGCTTTTTTCTCACCCTTCTTGTTTCCCTTTTGTCCTGTTTTTTTCTCTGGCGATTCCCCTTCTCCCTCGCCAGCCTGATCTTTTTTATCCTCTTCATCGCTCTCGCCCCCTTCACCCCCTTCATTTTCTAAGCCTTCACCTTCGCCGGAGCCTTTTTCTTTTCGCTCTTTTTGCTCGGCCATATCTTCTGCTAAAAGTCTTTTAACAATCGGCCAGACGAACTTATCTTGGAGTTTGAGCCGGATCGACATCGACGTTTCCGGATCGGTCATAACGTCAAATAAATTAGAGCCATCACTGCCAACGATCGCTTTTAGGGCGTCGATTTCTTGTCTAACCTCTGGAGCCACCGTGCATTCTTCGCCCAGGACCCGGGCCTCTCGAAGTAACGCGTAATTAAATTGAATATGTCTTGGTTCAGCCGTAAAATCGGTTTCTTTGAACAAATCCTCGCGATAACATTTTTCTTCAATATTCCTAAAGCCTTGGTGGGTTTTTTCCACCACTGTCCGATTTTCTCTAACATCAGCCAAACAATTGTCCATCAAACTAAAAGCTTTTGATTCTCCAATTATTTTTAAGTATTGCTCGAATTGTTCTTCACCTCCGGCTTCCGCCAACAATTGGATCTTCTCCAAAAAATGCTCAATCTCGTGAAGAGTGGCGAAGGAAGTCTTTTCTTTCGAAAACCCCAGTTCTTCATAAAATTTTGAGTTGATATAGATGGTATCCGTTTTTAGATCAAAGGTAAAAGTGCTTAAGCCGGCCGGCGCCGGGGCAAATTTTACCCGTCCGCGAGCGTAATGCTCAAAAAAATCGCGATGTTCCTCGACAAAATTAACCGCTTCAGCATGAGCTGAAGTTGAAGACTCATTTCCATTCTCAACAGAACCAATAGAACTATTGTTGACAGGTTCTTGATCGATACGGACAGATTCTATTTCCTCTTTAGACATTCTGTATATTGTATAATTTATCAGTAAAAAAAGAAACCGCAACCAAAAAACGAGTAGGGGCTTACAGACTCTTGGTTTCTAGAAAATTAACCCGAGATAAAATATAGAGTATCTCGAGCTAGATCAATGGCGGAGAGAGAGGGATTCGAACCCTCGGTGCCCTTGCGAGCACACAGTCTTTCCAGGACTGCCGATTAAACCACTCTCGCATCTCTCCAGTTTTTTACCCCACAAACCGAAGCCATCCTAACCCAAATTCTCCTCTGGCGCAATTAGAGGCTGTTCCAAACTCTGCTCTCTTAATTTTAATTCTTTGTCGTATAAAGACGAAGCCAAAATATTATTCAGATAACCGAGAAATAATTTACTATCGACCAATTCTTCCTCCGAAGTCTGTCTTAAATAGACAGTATAAGGCTTTAACATATCTAGATTAAATTGAATTGATTTGATGGCTTCCCACATATCCATGTCTTTAATCGTTAATTTTTCAGGATCCAACCTCGTAAAATGAGCCGTCCGACTTTCACCGGTTTTTTCAGCTTCCCGTTGTTTTAAATCTCTAATCTCTTGGCGAAAAACTAGTAATTTAGGATCAACTGATTCTAAATTTTCATGAGGATTTCCTTCCATAAATTTATTATTAGATTATAAAGCCATATTATCTAAAGCTTTTATCCTCTCTTCCACCGGTGGATGAGTCATGAACAACTTAGCCATGCCTTTCATCCCAGCCGAACCGAAGGGATTGGAGATATAGAGATGGGCGGTGGCCGTGCTGGCGTGGGTCAGCGGTTGACCATAAGCGGAAATTTTCTTTAAAGCAGAAGCTAAACCTTCCGGATAACGAGTCAGTAAGGCGCCCGAAGCATCGGCCAAAAATTCTCGCCGGCGAGAAATAGCTAATTGAATTAGAGTAGCAATAATTGGTGACAGGATCATCAGGACAATCCCGACGATCATCAGCCAACCGCCCCCGCCTTCCCGATCATCTCGTCTCCCACCCCAAATGAGCGAACGAGTAAACATATCCGACAAAATCGCTACAAAACCGACCAAGGTCACCACCACCGTCTGCAATAAAATATCGCGATTGCCGATATGAGACAATTCGTGAGCAATCACCCCCTCCAGTTCATTTTTATCGAGTCGCTCTACCAAACCGCGAGTCACAGCCACTACCGCATGATTTTTATCTCGGCCAGTGGCAAAAGCATTCGGCGCCGAGTCATCAATCAGATAAATCTTCGGCAAAGGTAAACCGGCGGTGATAGCCAGATTTTCCACCAAGTGATAAATCTCCGGTGATTCCTCGTGAGCCAGAGGCTTGGCCCCGGCTAAAGTCAGGACCACCTTATCCGACCACCAGTAGCTGGCAAAGTTCATCACTAGCGAAAAAATCACCGCAATGTAGAGGATATTCGGATTGCCATAATAGTAAGAGGCGGAGTAACCCAGAGCCACAATCAGAGCAAAAAAACCGGCAAAAAGGACCCAAGTCCGCCAAATGTTTTTCCCTTGTTCGGTATAAATGGTGGCCATATTTAAGTCTATTCTAGCAAGCTAAAACCCCGCGTCAATCGCCAGTTTGACAAGTTGCCATAGCAGGTGGTATAATTAAAGGCAGATGAAAGGAGGTGCTTATGCGCCTTAAAAATATCGGTTTTTTCTTGTTGATCGCTCTGGCCCTATCGGCCTGCGCGACCACCAACCCCTACGCCAGTCGTGACGATATGGTCTTATGGAAGGCCTACTATGATCGACTGGCCATCGGCTCGGCCACCGACTTGGAGAGATCCTTTATCAAAGACGAAATCAGTCTTTGTGAAAAGGATATCGCCAGTCGCTTCGACTGGCTCGATCCGAACAAACTCACCCCTTTCGACCGCTTGTTCCTCCTCCGCTACCAAACCGGAGGAGAAAAAGTCGGGCCGGGAATAAAATTCCGGTCGTTCTCCAAGAGCGCTAGCCTCCACTAGCGCTCTTCTTTTTTTCCAAAAATTTAGATCGATTGACGCAAAAAGGCACCTAGGGTTTACATTCCCTCAAAAGGAAAGCGGCTTTAACGTTGAAGGTTGACCAGCCGGTACAAACTCCTCCCGCATTCGAACCGGCGGGATTGAAATTATTAATGTTCGTATAGTGAGTCGCTAACCATTCCGCTGGATTTGATCTGACTTTAAAAGCTCCTAACTTATCGTCAAGCTGTGACCAGGCGGAGTAGACGTTGCTTGATAATAATATTCCATAGCCGGATCCGGGATAATTACAGACTGCAAAGCGGCGATAGGAACCGCTAGAGATTGGGGTTAATTGAGGTTTACAACTAATTGTCCTTATTGTTGGACCATTAGAATCCAAAACTTTAATACTAAAAGTTCCGAAAGAACCTTTCTGAATACTTAAAGCAACTAGTTGGTGAGCAAAATTTGTTCCTCTTAATGAAATCATCAGCGGATAACCAACGGAAGTATATTTATTGATTTGCTTATAGACTTTTTCATAAATAGCCCCTGGGTTATCTTTATAGGAATTATCATTTTGAGGTTCACAAACAGACATATTTTCCATCGCTTCTTTGATTTTATTTTCGTTTTGTTTAACCCAATCATCAAAATCAGGTATCGGCAATTGAATCGGATTATTATTCCGCAAACTATTAATGATGTCTTGAACGGTATTAAGATTGCAAACCTTTTCACCAGTAACTGTCACCTTCTTGGAATCCGTCAATTTCCAAGTATCGGGATCGGCGGTGACAGTAATGGTATGGTCACCAGCCGTCAGAGTCGGTTGGTAGGACGAACCACTGACTTTTTCGGTGACAGCTTGTCCGCCATCGGCCAACCACTTAAAAGTGTGGGTCGAGGTATCATTGGAACCGTCGGCATTTTTGACCGAGGCTTGAAACAGTAAAGGTAAGTCTTTACTGGTGAAAGTATCACCCTTGGGACCAAAGATGCTGACTTTTTTAACCGATGGAGTGCAAGCCTGGGTCGAAGTCGGCTTCGGTTCGCTGGTACTAGGACAAGCGCTTCGCACCGCTTTGCCGGTGCAAGATCTAGTTTGTGTGCCATTACTGGAACAGGCTCGCCAAGCGCCGCAAGTCCAGGTGCTTTTGTAACAAGGATTTGGATCAGGCACGCATTTGCCGCTATCATCTCTAATTTGGCCATCGGGGCAAGGCTTGGGCACGCATTCGCCTCTACCATCTCTAATTTGGCCTTCCGGACAAGCTTGGGGATCTTTGGTCCAACCTAAATCAACTTTTAGCGGTCCCACGGCGCCATTACATAAGGCCAAAACCATTTGTTGATCGCTGGAGCGATAGTGGGAATAGAGATTTTTGTTGTTGCCGCCAACGATTTTGACAACCGGTTCCGAGTCGGTCGTTCCGCCTGGCTGTTTGGCGGTCGCCGACCAAAGATTGGTCTTGGTGTTTTTGGACAAGGTGACCGTTTGCTTAATCATCTTGTCGGTAATCAGACCAAATCTGGGCTGATTACCCTCATTAATGTCCCCTTGGGTAGAGGAACAAATTGTGGTCACCGTAATCGAATCAGCCGTTGCCTTGGCTTGGCTGACCTGGGCAACCGAGGAGGAAGAAGCGGGACCCAAGTTGAAAATCTGCTGAAGATTTTGACCCAGACCGCCGAAGAGGGCGGGAAGGAAGGCCAGGATGACCGGCCAGGTGAAAGCGTGGAGTTTGGGGTTCATAACAATATTATGCTGAATATTACTAATCTATTTAATTTACTAATTAAGATTTACATTCTTTAAAGAGTAAGGCCATTTTGAAATTAAAAGTTGACCAACCGACACAAACGCCACCCTCGTTGCCGATATTAGTGTAATGAGTCTCAAGCCATTGAGCTGGGTTTTGTCTCACGCCTAAAGGACTAATCTTATCAAGAAGTGGGCCTCCGTCAACAACAATTGTACTTGATCTGCCATCATAATCGCAATTTATCACATGTAAATATTTACCACCGCCTAAACGAAGAGTTTTAGGGCGACACTGGATAGTAGTGATGTGCGGCAGATTAGGATCAGCCACTTTAATGCTAAAATTACCCAAAATTCCTGGCTTGACACTTAAAGCGATCAATTGATGATTGACTTGACCAACCAGTGCAATCATCACCGGCAGACCAGTGGAAGTATATTTATTAATCTGATTATAAACTTCTTTTGGTAAATAATCTGGAATACTAAATAATTCCGGGGCTTGACAAGATGCCATTGAATCTATACCTGCTTTTATTTCTGCCTGATTTTTATTAAACCAACCCTTAAAATCTTCTGTCGGCATCTGAATCGGCTGATTATTCCGCAGACTATTAATGATGTCTTGAACAGTATTAAGATTGCAAACCTTATTAGGTGTAATCGTAATTTTCTTGCTGGCCGTTAATTTTAAAGTATCAGGATCAACTACAACAGAAACAGTATGATCCCCTGGCGAAAGATTACTAACCCCCCCATAGATAGACTGAAGACTAGGGGTGTTATCTGTGGACCAAAAATATTTATGCCGAGAAGAATCTATGGTGCCGTCAGGTTTTCTAAGAACGGCGCGGAAAAGGACTTTTTGGGCTTCAGCTTGAGTAAAAATGTCCCCGGCAGGTTTATCGTTAGTAATTTCAACGGTTAAGGATTGTGGAACACAAGCCTCCGTAGAAGTCGGCATCGGCACGGTCACGCTTGGGCAAGTAATTGACACTGGTTTGTTATTACAAATCCTGGTTCGAACACCAGAGCTGGGGCAAGTTGAGGTGGCAAAAGCGGTACAGGTCCAAACATCCTTAGTACAATCAGTCGGCGGTTTGCAAGCTTGGGTCGTTTTTGGAGGAAGAGAATTGTCACTGGGACAATCGTAAAATTTGACACAGGTTCGAGATTGGAGGTAATTAAAACCAACCTTATGGCAAACGCCCCAGTCTTTGCAATGATAAGCGTCTTGACAAGTTGGTGGTGCCACACATTGACCATTAGCATCAATCACGTTGGGCGGAACACATGGTGGAGTAGAAGTACCCTTTGACCAATACAAGGTCGTCTTAACCTTGCCCGTCGTCTGATTACAGAGACGCAGAAGCATTTTTTGACTGGAAGCGTTCCAGTGAGAATACAGATTCTGGTTGTCATTAGCCACTTTTACATCCGGTTCACTGGCCGAAGCGCCATTAGGCGGAGAAATGGCCGAAGCAGTATTATTACCAACATTATGAGTGGTAATAATCTTGTTAATTGAAGAAAAAAATCTGGAAGTATTTCCCTTATCGACTCCTGATGATTGCTGACAAAGATTGCTGATGGTAATCGGATCAGTCTCCGTCTTGGTCTGGGAGACTTGGGCCACCGAGCTGGTAGCCGGAGTGAGGTTAAAGATTTGCTGGAGATTTTGACCCAGACCGCCAAAGAGGGCGGGGAGAAAGGCCAGGATGACCGGCCAGGTGAAGGCGTGGAGTTTGGGGTTCATTTTAAAATTTAACAGCTATTGGTTCGCGCTGGGGGGAACCGGCTTCTAATTCAAAGAAGACTTCCGGACCAAAGCTAAATGTCTGGGACAAAAGATTGGCCGGAAAAGTGGCGATCAAAGTATTCCAATCCCGGACATTGCCGTTGTAGAAACGGCGCGCGGCTTGGATTTTATTTTCAGTGTCTGACAATTCATCTTGGAGTTTGCCAAAATTAGCCGAAGCTTTGAGATCGGGGTAAGCTTCGGCAATAGCGATAATACTTTTGAGGGCCACAGACAATTCCCCTTCCGCAGCAGTTTTGGCTTCAGCCCCGGTCGCTGACAAAGCCTTGGCCCGGGCGGTGGTCACTTTTTCAAAAGCCACCGATTCATGAGTGGCATAGCCCTTGACCGTTTCCACTAAGTTGGGGATTAAATCATAGCGACGCTTGAGCTGGACATCGATATCAGCCCAAGCTTCCTTGACCCGATTTTTGAGACTGACAAAACGGTTATAGGTGAAAACCAACCATAAAATAACTCCCGCTAAAATAACTAACAAAATCGTGGTAAACATAGTTTTTTAATTAAAGCTTAAAATTAAGTAATAGGCTTAAACTTAATTATAGACTTCTTGGTGGAAAAAACCACCTTTTGTTGAGCCTCCCCGGGCCAAGGCCTCCTTGGCCCGGGCCAATCTTGCAGCTAATTTCGTTTGTGCTATAATCTCAAAGTATGTCTTTTATCTCGGCCTATCTTCCTTATCTCCAAATTAGTCTCGCCTTGCTTCTGATCTCGGCGATTCTTTTTCAACAAAGCGATGCCGGCCTAGGAACCGCTTTCGGGGGAAGTACTTCGTCCAACCCTTTTGCCACCAAACGCGGAGCAGAAAGAACCCTCTTTTTCATCACTATTATTTTAGCTATTTTATTCATCGCTTCGGCCGTCCTCGCTCTTTTCTAGTCTCTGGCTTCTCACTAGAAAATAGGTCTCGCGACCCGAGCTTAAGTTCTCTTTAATTTTATCGTGAAAGAACAATTGATCTCTACTTGGTCTTGGTTTAAGACCAAATTTTTAGTTGCTTACCACTTTTTAGGTTTGCCTAATTGGACCGAATTACGTCTGGCCATTTTATCTTTTTCTTCTCGCCAGCGCTTAATCTTAGGTTTAGTGGGTCTAGTTTTTATCATCAGCTTAGCCACCCTCCTGTTTCGATTTAATGATTCTTTAGTCTTGGAAGTAGCTATTCCGGGTGGCTCTTTGACCGAAGGCCTTGTCGGCATCCCTCATTTTGCCAATCCTCTACTCGCTAGTTCTGACGCCGACCGCGATTTGGTCGCCCTGATTTATTCCGGCCTTTTACGTCCTAGTGACAGTGGCAAATTAATTCCCGATCTAGCTGAATCTTACAGCATCTCACCTGATGGTCTGGTTTACAATTTTAAATTGAAAAAAGACCTGCGCTGGCAAGATGGTGAAAAAATAAGTGCTGATGATATTGTTTTTACTGTTCATAAAGCAGTCGACCCGATTCTAAAAAGTCCCCGCCGGGCCAATTGGGATGGAGTGTTGATCAACAAGATTTCTGATTATGAAATTCAGTTTATTTTAAAAAAGCCTTATAGCTCTTTCTTGACCAACACCACTATGGGCATTATTCCTAAACATCTTTGGGAAAAAACCGCTTCAGAGTCTTTTTCTTTAAGTAGTCTTAATCTTGAACCGATCGGCTCTGGACCCTACAAAGTTGTCTCGATTAAAAAAAATGCTGCCGGTTTAGTCAACGCTTATGAATTGGTCGCTTTCGCCGATTTTGCCTTAGGCACCCCGCGCCTGGAAAAAATAAATCTTAATTTTTATCCCAACGAAAAAGAATTATTAACCAGTTACTCTTTGGGACGGATTGAATCTGTTGGAGGACTTTCACCGGAAAGCCTTAAAATTTTCAGTCAAAGTCGAATTTCCCGCCTTCCCCTCCCACGAGTTTTTGGCGTCTTTTTCAATCAAAATCAAGCCCGGGTTTTTGCTAATGCCGAAGTGCGCCAAGCACTTGATTTAGCCACCGACAAACAGGCTCTTATTGATCAAGCTTTAGCCGGCTTTGGTGAAGCTCTAGAGAATGCTTTGCCACCCGGCTCACTAGGTTATATTGCCAACACCGACCAACATCATTTCGATCTAGTTGCCGGTAAAAAACTACTAGCCGATCATGGCTGGAAGCCCAACAATCTGGGAATTTTAGAAAAAAAACTTAAGACAAAAAAAACTACCGCCACGGAAACTTTAACTTTTTCAATCTACACTTCCAATGTTCCGGAATTAGCCTTGGTGGCTAAATTACTCAAACAGCAATGGGAGGTTTTGGGAGCTTCAGTCACTGTCCGGGTCTTTGAAGCCGGCGATTTAAACGACAATTTCATCCGACCTCGCAAATATGACGCTCTCTTGTTCGGCGAGGTCTTGGGTCGCAATCCTGATCTTTTTCCTTTCTGGCATTCTTCCCAACGCCTCGACCCCGGTCTAAACATCGCCATGTATACCAACATTAAAGCCGACAAATTACTGGAAGAAGCTCGAGCCACCACTGATCCGGAACAACAAAAAGATAAGTACCGTCTCTTCCAAACTGAAATTAGCAAAGACCTACCCGCTATTTTCCTCTACTCGCCTTATTATCTTTACGCTCTTCCTAAGGAAGTTAAGGGAGCTACTTTTTCAATCATCACCACCCCAGCCGAACGATTTGAAAATGTTTATCGTTGGTATCGCTACACCGATCGGTTATGGGGATTTTTAGCCAAGTCTCAAGACATCATTAATAATTAGTAAAATTTATGTTTAACAAACGTCCTACCGATCCTCGGCGACCAGCCCACCAGCATCAGAAGCCCGTTTCAAGCCATAGTGCTCCAAGTAAAAATTCGGCTACCGAAAAAAGCGCCCCGCAATCGGGAGCAACTTTTCCGATTTCTCGTTTAGCTAAAAAGAAAAATAATTTTCCACCTCGAGGTTCACGCCCAGCCCATAATGGACCCCGCCGGCCTAGCCCCAGCCATACCAATCGCAGTGAATCTGGAGCTGAAAAATCTTCTCGTGAAAAAATCCCAGAAATTGCAGCTGACGTAATTCGAATCATTCCTCTCGGCGGTGTCGAAGAAATCGGTAAGAATATGACCGCCATTGAAATCGGCCAAGATATTATTATTATCGATGCCGGTTTGGCTTTCCCGGGTGATGACGCTCCAGGAGTTGATTATATTATTCCCGACACCAGTTACCTGGAGGAACACAAGAGCCGAGTGCGGGCTTTGATAGTTACTCACGGCCACCTCGACCATATTGGTGGCATTCCTTATATCGTCGACAAAATCGGCAACCCACCGATTTACACCTCTCTATTAACAGCGGTGATGATCAAAAAACGCCAAGAGGAATTTCCTCATCTGCCGACCTTAAATATCAATGTCACTAAGTCTGGCGAGCCTCTCAAAATTGGTCAAATTCGTTGTCGCTTTTTTGCCATTTCCCACACTGTGCCAGATTCAATGGGAGTGATTATTGAAACTCCTTATGGCAACTTAGTTTTTACTGGCGACATCCGAATTGAAAATGAAAACGGTATACCGGTCGACTATGAAGTCAAGACCTGGGGTGATATCGGTAAAGAAAAAAATCTACTTCTCGTCGCCGATTCAACTAATGTCGAACGACTGGGTTTTTCCTATCCGGAAAAATTAGTTCAAGCCAACGTCAAAGAGATTATCCGCCACGTCAAAGGCCGGGTCATTATTGGCACCTTTGCTTCTCTGCTTGAGCGGATTATTTATATTATTTTGGCCGCTGAAGACCTGGGAAAAAAAGTGGCTATCGAAGGCCGGTCCATGAAAACCAATATTGAGATCGCCAAGGAACTAGGTTTGCTAAAGGTCAAAGCTGGCACCCTAATTTCCTCCGATGATCTGCAAAACTACCCCGAAGATAAGATTGTCATTATGGCCACCGGTGCTCAAGGCGACGAATTTGCCGCTCTGATGCGAATGGCTCAAAAAGAACATAAGTATGTCAAAATCAAAAAAGGCGATACGATTCTTTTATCTTCTTCAGTTATTCCCGGCAACGAAAAAAGTGTCCAGAAATTAAAAGACAACTTGTCGCGCCAAGGGGCCAAAATTGTTCACTACGGCATTGCCAATGTTCACTCTAGCGGGCATTCTTACCAAGGCGAGTTGGAATGGATTCACAAAATGGTCAAACCAAAATTCTTTATTCCGGTTCACGGCCATCATTCAATGTTACGCGTTCATGCTGATTTGGCTGAAAAACTAGGCTTGCCGGAAAAAAATATCGTTGTCCCCGATAATGGTACGATTATTGAAATTACTGAAGCTGGCACAAAAATTGGCGCTATCAAAGCCAAAGCTGATTCCAAAGTGGTTATGGTGGATGGTCTGGGTTCCAATAATGTCCAAGAGGTGGTCATTCGCGACCGCCAAATGCTAGCCCAAGATGGGATGTTCGTCATTATTGCCATTGTTGATGTTAAAACCGGCAAGATTCGCAAATCACCCGACATTATCTCCCGCGGTTTTGTTTATTTGAAAGAATCTCAAGAATTACTCCGGGCTGTCCGGGGGGTAGCCAAAAAAACGATTGAGGATTCGACCGCCCAAATGAACCCAATCAACCTAGATTATGTCAAAAACAATGTCCGGGAAGAATTGGGTAAGTATCTGTTCCAAAAGACTCATAAGCGACCGATTATTTTACCGGTGATTATCGAAGTCTAATTTCTAAAAAGACCAGGTGGTCACGGTCGTGACCACCTGGTCTTTTTTATGCTAAAATAGATTCCATGCCCAGCAAAATTCTTCGTCACCACGTCTATCTGGCGGTTTTTTTTATGACCTTTTACAGCTCCTTGTCGGCTTATATCAATTCGTCTTTTTTAAGTCAAAAAATTTCCCCTTCCGCTTTAGGATTAGTTTATACCGCCAGTTCGGTTTTAATCATCTTCGCTATTTTTAAATTTAACTATCTTCTCAATCGTTTTGGAGTCATCACCACAACCATTTTTAAAACTACCCTGGCCGGCATCGCCATCATCACCTTGGTCTTAGGTGGCCCCACCTGGCTCGTCATGGGAGCCTTTATTCTTTATTACGCTCTAGGCTCAATGATTCGCTATAATCTGGATATTTATCTGGAAAATATTTCTGATAACAAAAATACCGGAACCATTCGGGCTTGGTTTATGACCGCCTTAAATATTGCCTGGTTGAGTTCTCCACTTTTAGCCGCTTGGTTACTTGATACCGGCGATTACGCCTTAGTCTTTTTGATATCCGCCCTAGCTCTTTTGCCTTTTATTTTAATTCTGATTTTTTCGATGACCGAATATTTCCCCCGTCGATCCGAAGCGAAAGATTCGATTCTTCTCCGCCTCTGGTCATTACTTAAAAACCAAAGCCAAGCTAGTGCCAACCTAAAAAATATTCTTTTAATCGATTTAGTTCTTAATTTTTTCTATATCGTAATGGTCATTTATATGCCGATTTATCTTAATACTAAAATCGGTCTTTCTTGGCTAGAGATTGGTATGGCTTTTTCCATTATGCTCCTACCTTTTGTTTTATTCGAAATACCCTTGGGCCGGCTGGCTGACAAAATTTACGGCGAAAAAGAAATTTTAATTCTCGGCTTAATTCTGGCAGGGTTGACCGCTATTCTCGCTGGATTAATGACCACCCCCAACTGGCTCTGGTGGGCTCTACTTCTTTTTATTAATCGCACTGGTGCCTCCGCGATTGAAATTATGAAAGAAACTTACCTCTTTAAAAAAATCGACGGTGACGATATCGCCATTATTGGTCTGTCTCGCTTGAATGGCCCCTTTGCCGCTCTCCTAGGCCCGCTCTTTGGAGTAATAGTTTTATCGGTTGCTAATTTTCACTGGCTCTTTGTCATCTTGGGCGCACTGGTACTTTTGATGATTAGTGTCGCCAACCGACTAGTCGACACTCGTTAAACCAATTCTCCAATAAAAAACATTCTGACATTCGCAAGAATATCAGAATGTTTTTGGTTGAGACGACGAGTAGAATTTAGGTTAAGAGCCCACGCAAGCGGCAGTAGGGGCATTTATCATCTTCACATTTGCGATCCCAGAATTTTAGATTCAGGACTTCGTCGGTCATAGTTTTGATTTGTTCAATCAGATCCGTTACTTCCTCGTCGGAAACAGCAAAAGCCTCCTTGTGATAATTACCCTTCGGGTCCGGCTCAACAAAATCAATCTCGGCCGAAACCATCTTGTATTTTCGCTGGTCATAATTATCAAGCAATAATTTATAAAAAACAATTTGTCGTTTGATATCACCGGCCGAAGCCTTGGTCTCGCCTTCGACAAAACCGCGGGTCTTAGGCTTGCCGGTTTTATAATCAACAACATTAACTTCGTTGTGGTCATTTAAAAATTCCAGTTTGTCAATTTTACCAGTCAGACGAATATCCGGCGTCAAAATAATGCCCTTGATATTAAATTCGGTTAGAACGCGAGTTCGCCATTGCCCTTGCCAGAAATCATAATAACCGCCCAGAGCTTTTTGACCGCGCTCCAGGTAGGCTTGATAATCTTTGACCACCATTGGCTGGCGGTTGAGATAATCGGCAAATTTGGTCAACAAAAAATCTCGACCGGGGTCTTCTCCGACTTCAAAAGCCTGAAAGAAATCTTGAAGGGCACCGTGGATCGCCGTCCCATACATCAGATGAGCTTCTTCGGCCTTGGGTAAACGTAAAAGATTAGTGTAAAAATAATTCCAGGGACAATTGAGATAATTGTTCAAGTGGGTCACCGCCAGGCCCCGCTCCAAAAACAGGGCCCGAATGAAATCCTGGTCGGCCAAAGAATAGCCTCTAGTCAAACTCGGAGCAAACAAAACTTCTTTGTGGGAGGCAAACTCGGTTTCGAAACGAGTCGAGTCTATTTTCTCCAACCAAGCCGGATTGAGTTCGCTAATAAACTGCGAGGGTAATAAATCTTTTTTCGTTTCGTTAGCCTCCGAATAAGAAATGGTCACGGTTTGACGAGCGCGAGTCAGGGCCACATAAAAGAGCCGGCGTTCATCATCGTTTTTGTCCCGCTCTGTTTGTTCTTTGGTGGCCACCACACCGTCAGCGGTCAGAGCAAAAAGATGAGGCGGCAATTTAATCAGCTCCCGACGTTTACGATTGCCCCAGTGACCGTCATAGGCATAGACAAGATAGACATGGTCAAATTCCAAACCCTTGGATTTATGGGCGGTCATCAAGCGGACCCGTTTGGAGACAACCGTTTCCGCTCCTTTTTTAATTAAAATATCGTGCTCGGCTAAAAGTTCGAGATAGCGAATAAAATCAACCAAGCGAGAGGCTTTATGACCTTCCAACACCTCTTTAGCACTATCGAACAACTGGGTCAGTTTATCGATTTTGTCGGCCGCGGTTTTTTTACTTAAAAGCTGGCCCAGAAAACCGGAATCTCGAACAATCGTTTCAAAGGCCTCGGCCAGACCGGCGTTTTTGGCCAGCCGGCCGAATTCGAGGTATTGCTGGTAAAAGTGACTAATTTTTTCCGGCGCCACCAGTCCCAAGTCGGTCCACGATTCCGGCCGGCTGGCCAAATCCACCACCGCCATTTTCTGCTGATTGGCCGCCCTAATTAATTTGTAAATATCCAATAAATGAAGACCAAAAAAATCCAGGTGGAGCGCAGTCACAAACAAA
>CAYHUF010000005.1:0-16339 GCA_964359775.1 uncultured Candidatus Saccharibacteria bacterium | reverse complement strand
CGTTTTCCAAAAATTCCAAGGTTTTTTCGTTGACGAGCAAGGTGTTGGCATAGGAGCGGAGGCGAATTTCATCGACATCAGCATAGCGAGCAGCTAGATAATCAACTTCTTTTTGCAATTCTTCGGCCGAAGCAGTGATTTTCTCGGCTTGACTAACAGCATTAAGAATGAGACCGAAAGTAACTCGTTTCTTGGCTTCAGTCGCCCAATCGGCCTTCAAACCTTCTCTGGTCTTTTTTAAATGATTAAGATAATCATCAAACTTCAACCCCATCCGGGTAGTTTGGTCTTCCATCTCGGCCAACATTTTATCTTGTTCATTTTCAATCAAAACCGGAGCTAATTCAAATTTAGAAGCTGTTCCAATCGCTTCAATCATCTTCAAGCGTCTTTGCTCTTTGGCCTGACTGAGTTTTTCGTTTTTAATTCCCTCCTTAATTTTAAATTTTAATTCATCTAAAGTCTCGAGGCCAAATTTTTTAGCCAACTCATCATCCAAAGCGGGTAGGGGATGCTCGTGATCACCTTTTTCCTCTAGGCCATGCTGATGGCCTTGATGAGCCAATTCCTTTTGCAGATTAGCCAGAGCTTTACTTAATTCATCCTCAGTCGTGTCAGCGATATCGATTTTATTGCCTGCTAAAACTTCCTTGGCAATGGCTTGATAATCCGGCAATTCCACCTTGGGCATAATGGCAGTTTTAATCTTGAAACCCAAGGGATTGCCCGGCGCCACTTTGGTTAAATTGATTTCCGGCCGACCAATAACGTCAAGTTTGTGTTCCTCTACAATTTTAGGGTAAGTCTCTTTGAGAGCCAATTCGGCCATTTCCAACAAAATCGCTTCTTCACCAACCTTATCAACAATCACTTTTTCCGGGATATGGCCAGTCCGAAAACCGTCAATTTGAATCTTGGAACCATAATCTTTAATGACCGCCGGACGAAAAGAGGCAAAAGCTTCGACGGATAATTCGCCGGAAATTTCCAGTTCTGATTGGCCTAAGTCTTTAATTTCAACAGTGAGAGACATAATTTAGATTTATTTAATACCCCGCTAGCATAACCTAAAATTCAGTTTTGGCAAACAAATCGCGGATAAGACGCTGATTCCACCAGCTGGCGGACGCAGATAAAAACGCGGATTTACCCTGCGGAGTATATATAGTGAGCTACTCCACAGGGTGAGTGCGGACCTACGCAGACCTGGGTCAAGAAAGTTGAGCAAACAAAAACCCCGCCCTGTCGTTTGGAACAGGGCGGGGTTAGGGTTCTCTTATGTCCTCTTAATTCAAAGCCTGGTCCATATTCTGAATATCGGAATCTAAACTCTGAAATTCGAGTTTAGTGGCGTCGGCTTTAATATTTTGAGGGTCAGTAGAAGTACCCTCTAGTTTAGGCATCCCCGCTGTCGCTTCCGGTACGGGATTGCCAAGATTAGAGGTATTAATCCGAGAGAAAACCATGTAGACACCCCCAACAATCAGAATAGCCATGACCAGGATCACCCCAACCATTACCCCCTGATCATTACCCGCACTTTTTCCGGTTTCGTACTCGTTCATAATTATTGACCTTGATTAATCATAGTAATAGCTTCGACGATAAAACGATGAGCTGATTTGATAGCCTCGACAACCGCTTGGGCGGATTCCTTAACGATCACAATTGGTTGGCTACTAGAAGCGGTGCTCGAACCAACATTTTCAAATTGACCGGGCAGGAGTTTAATCTGATTTTTAGCTTCACTGAGAGCAGTCTCTGCCTGACTAATTTTAGCAGTGATAGTGGTCACATCCTGGCCGTTGTCGGCCATGATTTTAGTTCGATTCTTGACTCGAGAGATCAGGTTGGACACATTATCAATCTGTCGTTCTAAACGTTGCAAGAGATAATCGGCAAAAAGTCGCACACGTTCCCCCCGCGGTTTAATTTTAGAACCCTCATCATTTTCCCGACCTAAACCCAAACCTGGCTTTCCTAAGCCCCGAACAGTCGTACTAGAGGTAGTGCTGGCTCCCTGCCAACGATTCTCTCGTTCGTTTTTAATCTGATCGCGATATTCTTGGGTTTTCTTCTGCCAAGCTTCCGTTCCAGTAGCCAAGCGATTCGCTATTGGCGCCAATTGTCGTCCTAAAGCCCGACCTTCCGGTCGTCTTCCTTCTGGCCGATTTTCCGGCCTGGAGTCTTGAGCTCCAACAATCACAGGTAAGGCTAATAAAAGAGCTAAACTAAGTATTAATGTTTTCTTCATATTTTTATCTTTTAATTATTAATTGATCCCAAATTTAATAACATTGGGTATCTCTTCTTGCTTACTACGCAAAAAGACCCTGTATATTTTCTGGTTACTACCAGTATATACCAGGGTCTTTCCTTGCCCTAATGGGGATATTGTAGGGAAAGCCTATTTTTGACCGTATTTGGCTTGGTATAAGGCCAAGCCTTCCGTAAAAGCCTCCATAGCCTTAGCTTGACCGGTAAAACCATTAACCACCACCACTTTGTTCTGCAAATTTTTGTAAGTGGCGTAAAAATGTTCGATTTCCTTCAGGGTATGCTTATTCAGATGTCCGATATCCGTCACTTCCTTCCAGCGTGGGTCGTCAATCGGCACTCCAATAATCTTGTCATCGGACTCACCGGAATCAATCATACTCATAATCGCCACTGGCCGAACTTTGACCAAAATTCCTGGCAAGAGGGGGTAGGTGGTCAAGACAATCACATCTAGCGGATCGTTATCATGCCAAAGAGATTGAGGCACAAAACCATAATCAAAAGGAAAGTCTTGGGCTGAATATAAAGTCCGATCTAAGGCGATTAAACCAGTCTTTTTATCGATTTCATACTTATTTTTCGAACCCTTATTGATTTCAATGATCACATTCATCTCCTCTTTAGAGCCGGGATCGATATCGTGCCATAAATTCATGGATTTTGATGGATTAAATTAGGATTATTAACTTGACCTTATTTTATCACAGTAACTATTCCAACTTACCAACTAACTCCTATTCAGGATCAGCCTCCTTATCCGTCGGTTTAAAAACTTCCGGGGTTTCGGAACCGTCGTCGACAGTTCCATCTTCCAAATCAAGGTCATTTTCTGCCTTAACGACCGGAGCGTCCGGGGAACTGATATCGATTTTCCAACCAGTCAATTTGGCTGCCAGCCGAGCGTTTTGCCCCCCCTTACCAACTGCCAAAGAGAATTGATCCTGACTGACTTCCACCTTAGCTTCATGGTTTTCTTCATCGAGAGTCACTTGATGGATCTTGGCTGGCGAAAGAGCGTTCTGGATAAAAGTGGCTGGGTCTTCAGCCCATTCAATAATATCAATTTTTTCTCCACCTAATTCATTGATGACAGCGGTCACTCTGGAACCTTTCTGACCAACGCAAGAACCAACCGGGTCGATACTAGGCTCCGTCGAAGCCACAGCGATTTTTGACCGAGCGCCGGCTTCCCGAGCAATCGTCTTAATCAAAACCGCCCCACTAGAGATTTCCGGCGCTTCCAATTTAAATAATTCTTCAATAAATTTCGGGTGGGAGCGAGACAAACGCAGGTTGATCCCTCGAGGAGTTTCCTCAACTGAATATAAATAGGCCCGAGTTTGTTCTCCTTGGCGATAATGTTCACCTGGAATCTGATCTTCATAAGAGAGGAGGCCAAAAGTTCGGCCCAGATCGATAAACACGTTGCCTCGCTCCATTTTCTGGACTTTACCATAGACAATTTCTCCTTCTCGATTGGAATATTCCTCCAAAATCGAGCCTTTTTCCGCTTCCCGAATTCGCTGAATAATGACTTGCTTGGCAGTTTGAGCGGCAATTCGGCCAAAATCATCTTTGGTTTCCAGTGGAAAAAACAATTCTTCACCCAACTGAACGTCTTTTTTAATTTTTCGAGCATCTTCCAAAAGAATATGGTGCTCCTCATTAAAGCGGGGGAGTTCTTCACCTTCAACATCGCTAGGCGCTTGGTATTCTCGGTCTTCTTCATTAGTTTCCCCAAATCGAGCAGTCGATTCATCCACCACGATTTTGACTTGGTAAAATTCGGTCGTGCCGGTATTAAAATCCAATTTAGCCCGAATAATCTGGCCTTTTTTGCCATAATCTTTTTTGTAAGCAGCCGTCAAAGAATCTTCGATAGCTTCCACGATCTTTTCTTTTGGTAAATGGCGCTCTTCCTCGAGTTGTTCGAGACTGGCTTTGAGTTGTTTTAGGTCGATCATAATTATGCGATGCGAATGATACTAATAAACATACGAATGATACAAATAAATACTTTGCGATACTAATGATACGAATAAAATTCAAACAAAGCATCTATTTGTTTCATTCGTATGGATCTTGAGTTATTCGTATCGCACGGATTTTACCAAAAAATGCCCTGTCGGGAATGACGGACATCGCTACAAACTATTATACTACTATTTTTATTTTCTGCAAATCGGTAATTACTATATACGATCTACTATTTCCTATATACTATTCTTGATGGGTTATCAACATCTCCAGCCTTATTTGATTGCTCTTCTATCTTGACAGTAGTAAAATATATTTACCTATCATACTTAGTCAAAATTTTACTGAGTCGCTTAATAATTTTAAATTTGAAAATTTATGGATCAATCTCTTCCACCGTTGCTTCCAATCGACAATCAGCCGGCTCCACTCTTTAAAAATCCTTTGGTTATCATTTCCTTGATTATTTTTATTTTAGCCCTGGTTTTCGCCGGTTTAGGTTGGTGGCTAAAAACCACCAACCTCGCCTCGCCAGCCAAACAAACTCTAACTGAAACTGAAAAGATGGATTTGCTTAAAAGTCTCCAAACTCAAGCCACTTCCAGCCTCAGTCAAACCGAAAAAGTTAAACTCCTCGAAGCCCTCCAAACACCACAAGAAGCCAATGATCCTAAATTATCAAATGAAGAAAAATTACAAATTTTAAAATCATTACAACAATAAATTTTAATTATTATGTCTAAATATCTTTCTCTAGTCGCCTTAATCGCCATTTTAATCTCAACCCCTTTTTGGTCGACTACCGCCTTTGGGCCAGTGCCAACACCGGCGCCAGCTTGTGATCCGGCGACTTATCCCGGTTGTAATTTGCCGATTAATGTTGGCGCAAAAAATCAAGTAAAAACCGGTGGTTTATCCATCGGACCGCTCGTTGTTGATGGCAACGCTGTTGTTAAAGATAAACTTGTTTTAGGTATTTATATTCCCTCAGCCAGCACCCCTAAGCTTTATGTTCAAGATACCGGCACCGAATTTTTGAGTTTGGCGATGTTTAAGAATCTTAATTTAACTGGAGCCGCTGGAATGCAGTTTAATGCCGGCAATACTGGTAATGGTCTGCTGGGTCTTAATGGACCAAGCCGTTCAATCAACCCAGGGCAGTTTTTTGTGGCTAATACTACTGCCGGCGGGGGAATTCTCTTTTTTGCCGGCGGGGGAACACTTACTGATGAAAAAATGAGATTGACTTCCGCCGGCACCCTTGGTCTCGGTACCCAGTCTCCTAATTCTATTTTCAAACTTGATGTGGCTGGGCCAATCGGAGTCCGAGCTAAAAATTATCTGGAATTCAATTCGGATTTAGCCGCCGGCGCCAAGGAAATCAATGCCGGAAAAATACGCTATCAAGGCTGGTCAACCGGGTTGGATATTGTCGGAGCTGGCACTGTTGGTGGTTCGCGGATGGTGCGGATTTGGGATAACCTGGTAGCGACTAATCTTTGCGATTCGCTGGGCACTTGTAAGAGTGTGACCAATATCATTAATGGGACAGGAGGTGGAACGAGTGGCTGGACGGAGAATGCCACTGCCAACACTATCTACACAAGCACCCTGACTCGGCGGGTGGGAATTGGCACGAATAACCCTAGTCCGCTAGCCAAACTCGATATCACCAATGGTTCAATCAAGATTACCGACGGCAGTCAGGCGGCCAATAAGATTTTAGTTTCCAATGATGCTAATGGGCTGGCTAGCTGGAAAACAGTCAATCAAGTGATGGCTATTGGAGGTATTAAATGCGCCACCGGGACAGCTTTAAATGGAATTAATGCCGACGGCACTTTGAATTGTGTAGCAATTAGTGGGGGGAGTACCGGTGTATCTCAAATTATTGCCGGAACTAATATTACCGTCAGTCCGACCGGTGGAACTGGAGCGGTGACGATTAATTCAACAAGTGCCGGAACTATCGTAGCTGGAACCATGGCGGGATATGGAATACTTAAAGGAACATTGAATGGTGGAGATTTTTCTAATCCTAATGGATGTACTGGCGGAAAAGCCCCAGCAATTTGTGATGCGATGGGCTTTCGTTGTCCCTCTGGATATTCTGTGGTTAAACTTGGTGCTGACAAAGACCCTGCTTCACCTAATGTCACAGATTACTACGTCTTTAGATACTATTCTTGTATAAAGAATTAGAAGGTGGAAGGTGTCACCTTCCTAACTAAGCGGTTTTAGTCTCATCTACTCATGTCAAAGTGACCCTTGGTAAATGGGGTCACATAAATGGGGTCAGCCACCATTTATGGTATACTGACCATATGCCTAGGATAGAAAGAATTGATGTTGGTGATTATGTCTATCATGTTTTAAATCGAGCGAATGGCCGATTGCCGATTTTCGATCAGCCTGAAGATTACCAACTGTTTGAAACTATCTTAGAGGAAGCCGTCGAGAAATTCGACATGAGGCTTTTAGCTTACTGTTTGATGCCTAATCATTGGCATCTAGTCCTTTATCCTAAAGAAGATGGTGATCTCGCCCGCTTTATGGGTTGGTTGACTAATACTCACACTAGACGTTGGCACACCTGGAAGGGGACTATCGGGCAAGGGCATCTATATCAAGGTCGTTATAAATCTTTTCTCTGTGAGGAGGACCAACATTTTTTAACCTTGGTTCGTTATGTTGAGCGAAATTCTAAAAAAGCTAATTTGGTCAAAGTGGCAGAAGGCTGGCGTTGGTCTAGTGTTTGGAAACGAGAGAATGGGGTGGGAGAACAAAAAACGCTATTAACTGAATGGCCGGTGACGGCGCCAGAAAATTATCTAGACTGGCTTAATGAGACTCAGACTGAATCTGAAGAAGAATCAATTGGCCGCTCAACCACCAAGGGTAATCCTTATGGCAGTATGATTTGGGTGGATGAGATGGTGAAGAAATTTAATTTAAGGCAAACCTTAAGAGGAGTGGGGCGGCCGAAAAAGAATGGTGGCTGACCCCATTTACATTTATCTTGAGATATCCCCAACTTTGTTTGAAAAAATTACCAGTTTTTTCTTAAACAGCTTAAACTGGAATCAGAAAAGGAGGTGATTTTATGTCTGAGGAAATTTCACCGGAAGAAAGGTTTGAATATATGAGGATGCAAATTGAAGAGATGTTCAGTCTGACAAATCTTCATTTTGCAAAAGAGAGTTTGGGCCACGAACCTAATAGGCAAGAAGTGATGCTCCACTATATCCAACAGGGAGGAGCGCGAGATTTTCGAGAAGCCTATAATAAACAACGAATAGCTCGAGGTCAGAGCCCGATCGAGGATGTTTCCCCCTCCTAGCCGTCTCATTTTCGACCCTCATAAGGTCGAAAATGAGACGGCTCTTCGTTTGAAAAATATTTTTACGGTTAAAACCGATTTACTTGGATTGAGAAATCTCCACTGTTTTAGTTTTTCGGCGCCACAACAATTCCATAACAATATGCATTGTATTACTGGTGATCCAGTAGAGCGAAACCGCCGCCGGCAAAGTCAACGCAATAAAACCAATAAAAACTGGCATGACATAAGTCATCTGCAAACCCATACTCCGAGACAAGTCTTCCGCAAAAGTGCCTTCACCCAAAGCCTTCTTGGGTCCGGTTGGGGTTGGTAATGTTAATTTAGTTTGAATAAATTGGGTCAGGGCGGTCAAAATGGCAAACAGGTAATTCCTTAGACCATTTAGATCAAAGAGGCCTAAAAATTGCGAGTTGGGGTGAGAAGGAAAGGGGATAAAGGAGTAAAGGGAGCTTAGATTAGTTTCTAAATTACTCTGAAAAACATAAAAGAGAGTAATGAAAATTGGAATTTGAATTAAAATCACTAAAAAACCACTAAGGGGGTTAATCTGATTTTGGCGATAAAGCTCCATAATCTTTTGGGATTGGACCACTTTATCCTCGGTGTATTTTTTCTTTAAAATTTCAATTTCCGGCCCTAATTCTTTTAATTTCAAATTGGTTTGGATGGATTGACGGTAAATAGGAAAAATAAGCACTTTCACTAAAACTGTCAGGGTAATAATGGCCAAACCGACATCTTGAGCCGGCATATAATTAACCAGCAAGACCAGAGCGTTATAAAATGGATTAAGAAAGATGGTTTTAAGCATAAAAAAGTTTAGCTTTGGTCATTAAAGTTAACAACTCTCGTTCCAAATCAAAATAAGAGGTTTTATTTAGATTAATTCGAAGAAAAATGGCAATTTGGAAACCTTTTTCCATTTTAGCGAGATTTTTACTTAGAACATAGCGAATTCGGCGTTTCAACTTATTCCGACCAACCGCCGTCTTAGCAATCTTTTTGGAAACCACCACAGAAAACAAGCTGGGATGTTGGGGATCCGACAGAGTAGAGAACTTTAAACTGAAATTCTCCGAGCCAAGGTTCCGACTAGTCTTAATTAAGACCGGAAAATCCGATTTCTTAATTCGACTGGCTCTAGGTAACATAATTTAGACCGTTAAACTCGCTCGGCCCTTGCGCCGGCGGCGAAGGAGAACCTTTTTACCAGTCGGGGAACTTGTCCGGGCTAAGAAACCGTGAGTTCGGGCTCGTTTCTTCTTCTTTGGTTGATATGTTTGAGACATTGTTGAGAGTATAGCAAAAAGGAACTTTTTTTCAAATATCCACTTATTATTAACAGTTTTGTCTAGATTGCTATTATCCTCGGTAAGACTATAATTTGGCTTATCAAGATCGGCTGTCGGGGTAAAGATAAAAGTTCAACTCTCTTTTTATTTAGTTAAAAAGCTTTAAATTCATTGGTTTTTTGAATTATGATTGATAACAAACAACTTTGGGACGGCGTTTTAGCGGAAATGGAAATCACCCTCTCGAAGGCTAATTTTAGCACTTGGTTTAGAAACACCGCGATTCATAAACAAGAAGATAATATTATTTTTGTCGGGGTGCCTAACACTTTCGTCCGCGACTGGCTTTATAATAAATATCATAAAAACATCCTTCGTATTCTTCGAACCCTTGATGCTGAAATTCGTTCAATTGAATACCTTATTTCCAAACTGGAGACTCGAGAAGAGACTAGACCTAAAGAATTAGTCTTTCGTAATCAGACCAACTTAAATGAATTAGGCCTAAATGAGCTCTATATCAACCGTGACAGCAACTTAAACCCGCGTTATACCCTAGACTCATTTATCGTCGGGGCTTTTAATGAGGTGGCTTATGCGGCCGCTCAGGCGGTCATGGCTGAACCAGGAGTCAAATACAACCCACTTTTTATTTATGGTGGCACCGGCCTAGGTAAAACCCACCTAATCCAGTCTATTGGCAATTATTGCCAAACCCATACCAATAAAAAGAATGTCTATTATATTACTTCCGAAACTTTCACTAATGATTATATTAATTCCGTCCAAAACAAGCGGGCCAACCTCTTTCGAGAAAAATACCGCAAATATGACGTCTTAATTATTGATGATATTCAATTTATCTCTAAGAAAGAGGGAACTCAAGAAGCTTTATTCCATTTATTTAATACTTATCATGAAACTGGCCGGCAAGTCATTTTTTCCTCTGATAAATCTCCTAAATTCATCCCCGATATTGAAGAACGACTCCGTTCCCGCTTCGAGGGTGGAATGATTGTAGATATTTCTAAACCTAATTACGAATCCCGCCTCTCAATTATTAAAACTAAAGCTAGAAGTAGTAATTATCAATTACCAGAGGAAACTTTTGAATATCTAGCTTCTGTCGTCCAAGATAGTATTCGAGAGCTAGAAGGGGTTTTGAATACTGTTTATTGCCAATCCCAAGCTAAAAAACGTGATTTAAGCTTAATTGAAGTAAAGACTTTAATTAAAAACAGTCTCAAGCCGGAGCGTCAGATTTCCATTAAGGATGTAATGAAGACAGTTTCGGAATTTTATAATATTGAAGAAAAAATCCTTTACGAAAAAACTCGCCGAAAGGAGGTAGTAAAGCCACGACAAATAATTATGTATATTCTCCGAGAGGATTTTAATACCTCTTATCCTTATATTGGCCAAAAATTAGGTGGCCGTGATCATACAACAGTGATCCACGCTTATGAAAAGATTAAAGAGGATATTAAAACTAACACTATTTTAACCCAAGAGTTAGAACAAATTAGGAGTTTACTTTATAAAACTTAATCTTGGGTATAAAGCTGTGTATAAGTAGGGGATTATTTAAAAATAAGTGGTGGATAATTGAAGGTTAAAATATTTAAATTAATGGATAAAATAAAGATTAAGATTAAAAAGTAAAATACTAGGGGAAAAACTTATTTTATATCCCCAAGTTATTTTTTAAAAAAGTCTTTATTTAAAACATTTTTTAACACTTATCCACCTATTCACAGTCCTTATTATTATAATTAAAGATGTATATGAAATTAGAATGCTTAAAAGATAAATTTCGCCAAGCTGTTAATCAAGCTGAAAGAGCAACTAGTAAAAATTCCACTCTTCTAATTTTAAATACAGTTTTATTAGAGGCTAAAAACAATAAATTTAAAATTAAAGCCACTAATTTAGAAATTGGTTTAGAAATTGAATTTAACGCTAAGGTGGAGGAAGAGGGAATTGTAGCAGTAAATGCTAGGGTTTTAAATAATTTTCTCACTAATTTAAATAAAGAAGATAAAGTTAAAATTGAATTAATTAATAATAATTTAAAAATTGAAACCTCTAATTCCAAAACCACTCTTAAAAGTTTAAATACAGAAGATTTTCCTATTATTCCTAAAGTTGATAATCAAGAATCTTTTAAAATTAAAGCTAAAGATTTTTTATCCGGTATTCATTCAGTTTTATTTGCTTCAGCTGTTTCTGATATTAAACCGGAAATTTCCAGTGTTTATATTTATCAACAGCAAAATAAAATTTGTTTTGTGGCTACTGATTCTTTTCGTTTAGCGGAAAAAACTATTTCAGTAGTGATAAATGATTTTCCACCAATTATCATCCCATTTAAAAATATTATTGAGATTATTCGAGTTTTTGATAATTTGGAAGATGATTTGGAAATTAAAACTGATAAACATCAATTATCAATTTTTTCTTCTGAAATTCATTTTACCACTAGAATTATTGATGGAATTTATCCGGATTACCGCCAAATTATTCCTAAAGAGTTTAAAACTGAAGTTTTAATTTCTCGAACAGAATTATTAAATGCTTTAAAATTAGCTAATATTTTTTCAGATAGATTTAATCAAGTTGATATTAATTTAAATCCAAAAACTAAAGAATTAACTATTCATTCTTTAAATCAAGAAGTTGGGGAAAATATCTTAACTTTAAAAATTGAAATTACTGGAGAAGATCTTAATTTAAGTTTGAATGTAAAGTATCTTTTAGATTGTTTATCAATTATTACTGAAGACACTTTAAAAATTCAATTAAATGAAAAAAATCGACCACTCTTAATTTCCAGTCAAAATAATAATAGTTTTCATTATTTAGTGATGCCAATTAATCGTTAGAATGGATAAACTTAATTCTTTTTTAGAACGCTATAAAGGAATTAAATTAAAAGACTTTGAGTTGAAAGAATTTGTTTGTGCTTTAATAAAAAAAGATTTAGGAATTGAATTAGAATTAAAACAGATCTCTCGGTCCGGTTTTAATTTAAAAATTAAAGTTGGAGCTATAGAGAAAGGGGAGATTAAACTTCATAAAAAATCTTTCTTAAAATCACTTCAAGTTTTTAAAGTTAAAGATATAATTTAATAGAATCACACTTAGTGTAAAACTAACTATTTAATAGTGTTTTATCCGCGTAAATCCGCGTTTTATCCGCGATAATTTGCGTCCCTACTGGACTTTAAATTGAATACTGGAATCTTTTTGTTCCCCATTAATATTAGAAGCCACAACTTTTAATTCATTAAGTCCAGAACCGATTTTTAAATCATCTGCTTTAATAATAAAATCAAAGGGGGAATTTTTACTGGAACCGATAAATTTACCATTCACAAAATAATCAACTTTAGTAATTGGATTTAGGGAATCAATTTGAACCCGAGTCATGATTGGATTATCGAGTGAATAAATTTGCTGTTGATCTGGAGAAACAATAGTGACAGTTTTTATAGTATTTTCAGTTGGTTTAATTTGGTTACTAAGGCTTACTGGGTTAGTAATTAAAGGTTGGTTATTAGTACTATAACCATGATTAGTCGCCCATTTTTGAACTGGAATTTCCCAGAAACGGAATTGCTCATCACTGTACGGGTTAGTAGGAATTGGTCCATTAGGATCATTTTTGTTTAACCAAAACAAGATTGAATGGACTCCCACAAAAGATTCGCCACCTTGCCAAAAACCTCGAAGAACTGGTTTTAAATTACTAGGAGTTGGTTCTGGTTTACTAAAGTTTTCATTTGGTAAACTTGGTAGCACTTCTTTCATAAAAGCACTCCACATTGGAGCGACAATCATTCCCGCTACTTTCTTTTCCATGGAAGTATTATCGTTATTTCCCACCCAAGCTCCAACCACCAAACTAGGGGTATAACCAATTACCCAAGTGTCTCGATAATCATTAGTTGTTCCGGTTTTAGAAGCCACTTGCTGGCCAGGGAAGAAAAGTGGAGAATTGGCACCATAAGCCGGGATTTTAGCCTGATTATCAGAAAGAATATCTGAAATTTGACGAGCGGTATTTTGGGGTAAAACTTGAGTGCTATCCGGTTGATATTCTTCCAAGACATTTCCTTGAGCATCTTCTACTCGCAAAATACCTACCGGAGAGTTTTTCACTCCATTATTCGCAAAAACTCCATAAGCCCCGGAAAGTTCCAATAAACTAACTTCACCACCTCCCAGAACTAAAGTCAGACCATATTGAGCTTTATCTTTTAAGGTATTAATCCCTAATTTTTTAGCGGTATCTAAAGAATTATTAATCCCCGCTAAATAAAGAACCTTTAAAGCGGGAATATTACGTGATTGAGCTAGAGCATTACGGAGATTAATTGGACCAAGGAATAAACCGTCATAATTTTCCGGAGCATAACAATCAGGGTTGGTGTTTTTGGCCCCTGGAAGGACCTCAGGGCTACAATTAACATTGAATTGGGTTGGGAGGTCAAAAACCACTGTTTCTGGCGTGTAGCCTTGATTAAAGGCGGTGGCATAAACAATTGGTTTAAAAGATGAGCCAGGTTGGCGGTGAGCGGTGGCAATATTATAGTTACCATCATTTTCCAAATCAAAGAAGTCACGAGAACCAACCATCATTAAAATTTGGCCGGTTTTAGGATCTAAAGCCACTAGACTGCCATTTTTAGCGTTAAAATTCTTTTCGTTAATATCACCATAACGCACCACCACTTTCTCGGCTTTTACTTGGAGCTCATAATTTATAGTGCTAATTACTCGGTAACCCTTATTTTCAATATTTTCCTTGCCATACTTTTTTTCCAAAGCTTGAAGAATGTAAAAGACAAAGTGGGGGGCTTTTAAACTATGATTTTGAAGAGGAGAGAAAGTGATTTTTTCTTTCTTAGTTTTAACAACTTGGTCAGCTTTAATATCACCTTTAGCCAGCATTCGATCGAGAACAAAGTTTTTGCGTTCCTCTAGTTTGTCACGGTTGGAGCCATAAGGTGAGAAGTAAGAGGGAGCTTGAGGGAGAGCGGCGAGATAAGCTGATTCCAGTAAAGTTAAATCTTTGGCATGTTTACCAAAAAAAGCAATAGCAGCCTCTTCCACTCCATAAATATTTCCCCCAAAAGGAGCGATATTAAGGTAGAGCTCAAAAATTTGGTCTTTAGTCATTGTCTTCTCGATTTTCATTGCCAAGACCATTTCTTTAAGTTTACGAGTGATGGTTTTGTCATTGGTTAGAAGGAGATTTTTGACAACTTGTTGGGTGATAGTGGAACCGCCTTGGCGAATGGAAACCGAGCTTAGATCAACAAAAATAGAGCGTAAGATCGCTTTCGGGCTAATTCCTCGATGTTGATAAAAAGTGTCGTCCTCGGTATCCAAAACCGCCTTTTTCATCAGAGGGGAAATTTCGTTTAAAGGGACAATGGTTCGGCGAATATTGCCATTAACATCATAAAGTAGAATTTTACCAGTCCGGTCATAAATTTTGGTAGAGTTGCTTAAACGCTTTTCCTGAAGAGAGGCGTCGAAATCGGGGATGGGGATGGTGGCTAGCCAGATCGCTGAAGTACCGGAAGTAAACAAGAAAAAAGCACTTAAAATAATAACTATTTTAACTAATTGAGACCGCCACTGATGTTGGAATTTAATTTTCATTGGGATGATTATACCACAAATAATTAAGAAAATGGCTAAGAAACGTGGCTTATGTTAAAGTATTTTTATGAAAAAGCCAGCTTCTCCCACTGAATTAAAAGACTTCGCTACCCGAGCGGTAGAGAATATTTATCCATCGAAGGAAGAATTTTTGACTCGATTAGCGACTGGGAAACCAATCTCGATCTATTTGGGAGTCGATCCTACCGCCAATACTTTACATATTGGTCATGGTGCGATTCTGTTGAAATTAAAAAAACTCCAAGCCTGGGGGCATCAAGTGACGATTTTAGTTGGTGATTTTACGGCTCAAATCGGCGATCCTGATGGTAAATTGGAAACCCGCCAAGTTTTAAGTGAGTCGGTCGTGGAGGCTAATTATCAAGCTTATCGCGAACAGATCGGCCGAATTTTAAATCTGAAAAAAACTAAATTTGTCTTTAATAAAAAATGGCTGGCTAAAATGAATTTTGCCGAGGTGATTAAACTGGCTTCCGGTTTTACTGTTGGTCAAATGATGGAACGGGATATGTTTCAAGAGCGATTGAAAAAGAATAGCCCGATTTATCTCCACGAATTTTTGTATCCGCTAATGCAGGGTTATGACTCAGTCAAATTAGGAGTGGAAGCGGAAATCGGTGGTAATGATCAGACTTTCAATATGTTGATGGGTCGGACGATGGCCAAGCGCTTGGGGCGAGAAAAATTTGTGATTACGGTTAAGTTGTTGACTGATCCGACTGGCAAAAAAATGGGCAAGACCGAGGGTAATATGGTCACCTTGGCTGATAATCCTAACGAGATGTATGGCAAGGTGATGAGTTGGTCAGACACCATGATTATGTCGGGTTTTGAAATTTGTACCGCCTTACCCCTGACAGATTTGGCCCAGTCTTGCCAGCAAAATCCCCGCGATGCCAAAATGGCTTTGGCCAAAGAATTAGTTCGAATTTATCACGGACCGGAAGCGGCTACTACCGCCGAGACTTATTTTATCGACACTTTTCAGCGCCAAGCTATTCCGGAAGAGATTTTGACCGTGTCCGCTTCCGCCGGGGATTTGCTGGCTGACATTTTAGTGGCCGCCAAATTAGTGGATTCTAAGAGTGATTTCAAACGCTTGGTCTTAGGCCGGGGAATTGGTTTGGAATCGGGCGAACCGGTTCTTGATCCTTTTCATAAGGTTAGCCATACGGCCGTCTTCAAGATTGGCAAGAAACGCTTTATTAAAGTGGAAGTTCGTCAGGTTGTTTAAGTTAAGAAAAACCCCGGTGGCCGCTTAAGCGGCCACCGGGGTTTTTCATTTAACTATTCATCTCCAGAATCGTCGTAGGGATCATAACCTCCCACCTCCAAATCCTCATCGGGAATGGTTGGTTCAATCTCATCTAGCTCAGTTTCATCGAGTTCAGGTAGAGCTTTACCAAAGTCCTCTCCCTGATCCCCATCCAACATTTCATCGTCCATAAAATTAATTTAAAAACTGTTTTTTTTCGACCACGCTTTTAATTGTCTCAATTTTTAACATACTTAAATTTTTTTGCAAATATTACTTACCTAGATTGGGGATAACTTTAGGGTGTTTTTGTTTGGCGGGTTTTTTCGACCCAGCGGGCCAGGAGGGTCAGAGCTGCGGCGATGGCATCGTATTCGTCATCGAGGGCCTGACTGACAGGTAATTTTAGAAGTTGGCGAACTAAAGAAATGACATGTTTTTTGTCAGCTTGGCCATAGCCGGTCAGACAATATTTTATTTCCAAGGGAGTAAAATCAAAAA
>CAYHUF010000004.1:0-16567 GCA_964359775.1 uncultured Candidatus Saccharibacteria bacterium | reverse complement strand
CCTCGTCATTATCATTTTGGTGGCCGGTATCTGGCTGGTCCGCCATCTGCCCAGTAAAAACGGCTCCGTCGTCATCACTGATTTTTCGGCCTGCCAAAAAGCCGGGCGGCCGGTGATTGATACTTACCCCCGCACTTGCCAAGGGGTCAATGATAAAACTTATACCGAAGTAGTTGACGAAAAAGACCTCAACACCGATCCGGTTATTTTTAGTCCCGATTTATCGCGACCTGTCACTAGTCCGCTCTCAATTCAAGGCGAGGCACGCGGTTTCTGGTTTTTTGAACGCCAGTTTAAAGTTCGTCTACTTGATGATAAGGGTCAGGAAATTGCCACAGGAACCGCTAAAACTAAAAGTCCAGCCCTAACAGTAGAATTTATTACCTTCAATATTACCCTGACTTTCAAAAAGCCGGGGGCCAAGATGGGATTTCTAGTCTTAGAAAAAGCCAATCCAACCGGTCTGGCTAGCCAAAGCAGGCAAGTCCAACTACCGATTCTTTTCCAAGCACCTACAGTCGACAAAACAAGTGACTCCAAAGAGCCCGTCTCTAGTAGTACCGATATTGTTAGCAGTTCTAGCCCCAAAACTAGATAATCCTGGATTAAAGAGGGTTTTTCGATTATAATTAAGAGTATTAAAATTTAACTTATTTTTAATGAAAAAAGAGCAAATTTATGCCGGTTTAGTGATTATTGTCTTTTTGATTTTAATTGGTAGTAGTTATTGGGGGACCAAATCCGCCCCAGCTGAATTAAATCAAGTCGACCTTAATTTGGGACAAAAAACTGCTCCAACCGCTTCTGGTCTAGGTTCTTTAACTCCGGTTTCAGCCAGTGATCATCTTAAGGGTTCTCTATCCGCTCCGGTCAAAATTATCGTCTACTCCGATCTGGAATGTCCTTATTGTAAGTTTTTCCATTTTGAATTAATGAAGGCTTATCAGGAATTTGGCCCGAGTGGCCAAGTGGCCATTATCTATCGTCACTTCCCAATTGACAGTCTGCATTCTAAAGCGCGGAAAGAAGCCGAAGCCTCCGAGTGTGTGGCTGAAATTGGTGGTAATGATAAATTCTGGATTTTCTTGGATAAATTATTTACTGAAACTCCTTCTAATAATGGGTTGGATCTTAAACGACTCCCCGCTCTGGCGGAAGCCAGCGGTATCAACGTCAATGCCTTTCAAAATTGTCTTGATTCCAATAAGTATGCCGATAAAGTTGGCGCCGGAGTACTTGAAGCCGAAAAATTGGGCGCTCAAGGAACACCTTTCCCAATTATCGTCACCAGCGCCGGTAAAACCCCCCTCGGTGGCTTTGTAAAGTATGAAGAATTTCGCTCACTAATTACGGCTGGGTTGAAATAAGAAAAATCCGAAATTCGAAACAAATCTCAAATTTTAAACAAAAGCAAAGTTTAGAGATTTAAATATTGGGATTTGTTTAGGATTTAGAGCTTAAAATTTCGAGATTGTGAGAAACTAACCCAGCGGAGTCCCGCCCTAATTAGGGACATCGCGGAGACGAGACATAAAATCAAGGAGTCGAGTAGAGTAGTCTACCTAAGCGGAGCCTATCGTGTTTAAAAAGCCTCGTGAAGTAGCGGTCGGCATGGTCATTGCCCTTTTGTAATTTTTGCTCGTCCTTGACGAGCGAGGGCAATGCGACCGACACGTAACGGAAGAAACCCGCTCGCTGGAGCGGGTTTCTGTGCTTTTCAAACACGATAGGCGGAGCGCCTTTATTGGTACCCGAGCAAACGCTTAGCCTTATCATGCTGACGAATCTTTTCGTGAGCCTTGGCTTCGATCTGGCGAATACGTTCGCGAGTGACGCCAAACTCCTTACCAACCTCTTCCAAAGTCCGCATCACCCCATCAGTCAGACCATGACGCATTTCCAAAATCCGGCGTTCTTTAAGTGATAAGTCGGATAAAATTTCTTCAATCTGATCCCGGAGAATACGTCGCGACACTTCTTGATCTGGCGGAGCAATTTTATCATCAGCAATAAATTCACCGAGAGTAGACTTATCATCGTCATCATCCGTCGATTTATCTAAAGAGGCTGTACTTTGGTCAATTTTTTCAATGGTATGAATTTTTTCCACTTCCACCCCCATCTCCATGGCAATCTCTTGAGGTAGGGGCTCCCGACCCAAATCTTGCGACAAACGACGATAAATTTGTTTATATTTAGCAATCGTTTCCACCATGTGGACCGGAATCCGAATGGTTCGGGATTGATCAGCTAGGGCTCGAGTGACTGCCTGACGAATCCACCAAGTAGCATAGGTCGAAAATTTATAGCCTCGACGCCAATCAAATTTCTCGACAGCTTTAAAGAGCCCGATATTCCCTTCTTGAATTAAATCCAGAAGAGTTAAATCGGAAGACCGACCAATATATTTTTTAGCAATGGAAACCACCAAGCGCAGGTTGGCATTAGCCAAGCCTTTGCGCGCTTCTTCATCCCCTTCTAAAATTCGTTTAGCTAATTCTTTTTCTTCAGAAGCCACGAGCAATTTATGCTTACCGATTTCTTTAAGATACATTTGAACTGAATCAAGTGCCCGGTCACCCGCCTTGCTTAATTTTAATTTATTTTCAATTTCTGAAAAATTATCATCCAAGAGATTACCTTCTTCCAACACATCTACTCCAGCTTCATCCAAGCGATTATATAGTTCTTCTAGAAAACTTAAATCATTTTCAATGTTGGGAAATTCTTTAAGCAGTTCTGAATAAGTAATAAAACCCCGCTGACGCCCCTTGGAGACCAAAATCTTGGACCGATTATCCATTTCTGCCTTAGTCTTGGGCTGATTAGTATGAAGACCCCCGATCTGAGCCTTCTTAGCCCGCACTGGCTTTTTCCCACGCTTAACAGACTGTTCTCGAGCCGAGGCCTGAACTTTTTTCGACACAGGTTTCTTTAACTTAGCCTTAACCGAGGCTTTCTTAGCTTTAGTGATTGTCTTTTTTACTGGCTTCTTACTGACCACTTTAGCTTTTTTAGTTTTGGCGGGGGTCTTTTTCTTCATGGTTATTTTTTTAATTTATTTAACTCTTGGGTAATAGCTTGACACTTTTTAAGGCTCAGATCAAGGCGGACCTGATCTTTAGCATTTTCGGCCTGACGGAGTTCTGTTAGAGCATCCTTGAGTGACTGACGCAAATGTTCCAAGCGTAAATTGTCAAAAAGTTCAATTATCGTCTTATTTAAAGCCTCGGCACCCAAATAGAGATGTTCAGCTTCAATGGCTAAACGCTCCCGATCCCCAACCCGAGCCTCACTCTCCACCTGATACGCTTCCGGGCCAATGATTTCTTTCACTTGAGCCTCCAGGTCAATTTCCCCTAAATCAATCTCAGATTGACCAGCGTGCCAAAAAATTAAACCAAAAATTCGATCTAAAATGAGCCGCTCGCGACTGGGAGAAACTTGATCTGAAATTAAAGCCACAGTCTCGACCGAACCGACTAAAGTCTCACTGGGTAAAGTGGCCAAATCCGACCAAATTGAAGTCTCATCAATACTTAAAATAGCAGAGATTTTGGCCACAAAATGGGCTTGTTCCATTTTTTTACCCAATTGTTTAACGGCCGGTAACACGTCCTGATTAATAGCCCGAGTTAAATCCAAACCCCGACGTCCTTCTTCTAATAAAGCATCCAGTAAAAAATCGATATGATGTTTAGCGGTGGCAATAGATTCTTCCCAAAGTTTGGGGTTAGTTTTGATTAAATCAGCCGGATCCTGGCCACTGGGCAATTTAGCAATCTTGATCAAGAAACCAACTTGCTGGGCCAAAGTAATCGCCCGCCGAGAAGCCTTCAATCCGGCTAAATCATAGTCGTAAGCCATGACCAAATTTTTGGTTAAACGAGAAAGAAGAGCTAATTGCTCGGTCGTCAGAGCAGTGCCCGACCCCGCCACAGCATTTTCCACTCCCGCTTGATGAGATAGAACTAAATCTAATTGTCCCTCAACCAAGACCGCACTATCCCCTCGCCGGATGGCCGTTTTAGCTTTGTCATAACCAAACAAAAAACGCGATTTATCGAATAATTCAGTTTGAGGAGAATTGAGATATTTGGCCAAATCCTGACGGTTATCTCCAAAGATTCGACCGGAAAAACCGATCACTCGACCGGCCGGATCAATCAAAGGAAACATAATCCGACCGCGAAATCGATCGTAATAAACTTTTCCTTTAGTCCCGCTATTCCGCTCCCCTTCGACGACTAAACCAGTAGCCAACATCTCGGCTAAAGTAAAACCTTGAGCCAGCAACTCATCATGGAGATAACGCCAGGCATCAGGCGCAAAACCCAAACGAAAATTTTTCAAACTGGCTTCGGTCACGCCTCGCTCGAGAAGATACTGTCGAACAATTGGTTCCTTATCTAATTGAGCTTCATAAATTTTGGTCGCGACTTCCAGACAGATATAAAGTCGTTCAAATTTATTCTTGTCTTGGTGACCTTGATAAGAAATCTCCACTCCAGCCCGTTCGGCCAAAATTTTTAAGGCTCCCAGAAAATCGACTCCTTCCATTTCCTGGACAAAAGTAAACATATCCCCACCCAGATTACAGCCGAAACAATGATAATTTTGGCGACTGGGCGACACAAAAAAAGAAGGGGTTTTTTCGTTGTGAAAAGGGCAACAAGCGCGAAAATTTCCGCCCGCTTTTTCTAACTTCAGATAGGACCCGACAACCTCCGTAATAGAGAGTCGGGCCTTGATTTGTTCGACAGTTGAAGCCATTTAGTCTTCCGACCCGGCTTTAGTGCTAGTAGGAATTTCTTCCTTTTCCTGACTTTGAGGATTGAGCCCGGTGCCCGCCGGAATTAGGCGACCGATGATCACATTTTCCTTCAAACCTCGAAGTTTGTCCAAACCACCTTTGATAGCCATATCCACCAAAACTCGATTGGTGTGCTGGAAAGAAACCGCAGCCAAGAAAGAGCTGGTAGAAAGAGCAACGTCGGAAATACCGAGCAAGACCGGATCAGCCAAAGAGAGTTCTCCACCATCATTACCGACTCTTAGATTTTCTTCGAAAAATTCAATTTCTTCCACTAGTTCACCGACGGCAAATTTAGTATCTCCAGCGGTCTTAACCCGACGTCGAGAGAACATTTGACGCACGATGATCTCGATATGTTTGCGAGCGATATTCACCCCCTGGAGTTCATAGATGGCATTAATTTCACGCATCACATAATCTTCAGTGGCATTTCGGCCGGCCAATTTAAAGAGGGCGGTTAATTCTACTGGTCCATCAGTCAAAACTTGACCCTTGGTCACCCGATCCCCAGTTTTAACAAAGAGAGTTCGAGCTTGAGGGGCGGAATATTGGACGACATTAGTCTTAGCATTTTTCTTGCGACTTTCGATATCCACCAAAACGGTGATTAAGTATTCCTTGCCGTCATTAACGATTTCCGAAACTTCGCCGTCAATTTCGGCAATAATCGCGGCATTCTTTGGCTGACGACGTTCAAAAATTTCTTCGACGCGAGGCAAACCACCGACGATGTCGATACCACCAGTGCTAATACCACCCGTGTGTTTGGTTCGCATCGTCAACTGAGTTCCTGGTTCACCAATGGCTTGAGCGGCGACCACTCCAATCGGTTCACCAACCGCCACCAAATGACCACGGCCCAAATCTTGACCGTAACATTTCTGACAGAGACCCTTGATAGTTTTACAAGTCAGTGGGGTGCGGACCGTCACTTCGGAAACTTGAGCCGAATCAATCACCCGAGCATCCGAGAGGGTCAGGAGATGACCTTTCTTGAAGAGGACTTTGCCATCTTTATCTTGAACTTCTTTCAACAGAATTCGACCCTTGATCAAATTAGCCAAACCAGTGTTGAAGCCCGTGACATAAGCCAAGGAAATCGTCTTGCCGTCTTTGTCGCCACAATCAGTTTCCCGAATGACAACATCTTGAGCCACATCGACTAATTTTCGAGTCAAATAACCAGCCTTAGCGGTATTGAGGGCGGTGTCGGCCAAGGTTTTTCGAGAACCGTGAGTGGTAATAAAGTATTCAATCGGTGACAAACCTTCTTTATAAGATGGAATAACCGGGTATTCGAGTAAGTGACCAGCGGTGTTGATAATTAAACCTTTCATCCCGGCCATCTGAGCAATCTGGGAAATCGAACCGCGGGCGTTGGAGTTGAGCATTGAAGCGACTGGACCGTTGGGGGGCAAAGAAGCCGGCAAAAGTTTTTCAATCTGACTCTTGGTCCGATTCCAAACTTCAATCGTTAAACGATATTTCTCCCGATCGGACAAAAGACCGTCTTGGAATTTTTCTTCCAACATTTCCACTTCAGCGCGAGCGGCGGCTACAATACTTTCTTTTTCCACCGGCACATTAACATCATCCATCCCCCAAGTAATACCCGATTTGGTCGCATATTTGAAACCAAAAGATTTTAGATTATCGAGGATGTCCGGCATTTTATCCATGCCATACTTGGTCATTAAGTCTTCAATCAAACGACCCATCACCTTGCCGGTTATTTCAAAATTAATGAAATCAAAATCGGACGGTAAATTGGTATTGAACAAAATTCGGCCGACAGAAGTTTCCACAATCTGACCGGACAAATCGCCATATTTTTCTTTCTTACCACCGATGATTTTAATTTTTGCCCGCAAAGATAATTGATCAAAATCGTGAGCCATAATCGCGGCATTAGGACTAGAGAAATATTTTCCTTCTCCGGGTTCACCTTCAACAATTCGGGTCACCCAATAACAACCGAGGACAATGTCCATCCGCATGTTGGCCACAATATCGCCAGACGACGGCTTAAGTAAGTTTTTGTTGGACGCAATCAGGTCTCGAGCTTCTTCTTGGGCCCGTTCGGATAACGGGACATGAACCGCCATCTGATCGCCATCGAAGTCGGCGTTGAACGGCGCACAAACTAAAGGATGAAGTTGAATGGCATTACCTTCAATCAAAACCGGCAAGAAAGCTTGGACCGACAACCGGTGCAAAGACGGAGCTCGGTTTAAAAAGACATAACGACCCTCAATCACTTCTTCCAAAATGGCCCAAACTTCAGCTGTCCCTTCGTCGATTAAACGACCGGCTCCGCGAATATTGAAGGCTAATTCTCGAGCTAAAATTTTGGAGATGACAAATGGTCGGAAAAGTTCCAAGGCCATATGTTTCGGTAAACCACATTGACCAATCTTCAATTCCGGGCCAACCACAATAACCGAGCGCCCAGAATAGTCGACTCGTTTCCCAAGTAAGTTCTGGCGAAAACGACCTTGTTTACCACGGAGGGAATCGGCCAAAGATTTCAATGGTCGACGCTGAGCCTGACTCATAGCCCCATCACCCGAGGAACCGGAGCGAATAGAGTTATCAAGAAGAGCATCTACTGCTTCCTGAAGAATACGTTTTTCGTTGCGCAAAATAACTTCCGGCGCGTTGAGATCAATTAATTTTTTCAAGCGGTTATTGCGGTTGATGACTCGACGATAAAGATCGTTGACATCAGAAGTGGCATGTCGGCCACCATCAAGAGCCACCATTGGGCGTAAAGCCGGTGGAATGACCGGAATCACTTTCAAGAACATCCACTCCGGTCGAACCCCCGAACGAATCATGGCTTTGACTAAATTGAAGCGCTTTTGCAATTTCACCCGCTCCAAGGAACCGGATTTTTCCAATCGAGCCGCTACCTCTACCAACATTTTGTCGAGATTAATTCGCTTATATAAATCGTAAACCGCTTCGGCTCCAATCGAGGCTTCGAAGACCGTTCCATATTTCAAGGACAAGCGATGGTAAGTGGTCTCATCCAAGACCGCCCATTCACGCAAGTTTTCCACCTGATGTTTAGCGTCCAACAAAGAAGCTTTTAATTTTTCCTTGTCTTCTTCGGTCGTCAGGGCTTTAAATTTATTTTTAAATTCCGTATCCAGATCACGCATCACCTTAGTCTTTTCATCTTCATTAACTCGGGTGATGATATAACCGGCAAAATAAATCACTCGTTCCAATTCTGCTACCGGTAAATCAAGCAATAAACCCATCCGAGACGGAATATTACGCAGATACCAAATATGAGCCACCGGGCTGGCCAATTCAATATGACCCATACGATCTCGACGGACAATTGACCGAGTCACTTCGACCCCACATTTTTCACAGATAATATCTTTATAACGAATTCGTTTGTACTTACCGCAATAACATTCGTAATCTTTTTCCGGACCAAAGATGCGTTCGTCAAAAAGACCACCACGTTCCGAACGACCAGAGCGATAATTGATGGTTTCCGGCTTGGTCACTTCTCCGTAAGACCATTCGAGAATTCGCTCCGGCGAAGCCATCTTGATCGAAACGGCATTAAAGTCGGTCGAGTGTTCCCCGGTCTTACCCGAGAAAAAAGTTTTGTTTTTAGTAGTTGGAGTTTGCATGATAGTGGAGAGAATTAAAGTTTTTTAAGTTCAATATCCAAACCTAAACCTCGAAGTTCATTTAGCGCCACCGAGAAAGAAGCCGGTAAGTTTGGCGCTTTGATTGGCTCACCTTTAACAATCGAGTCAAAAGCTTGGGATCGACCAACGATATCGTCCGATTTAATCGTCAACATTTCACGCAGAGAGTAAGCGGCCCCGTAACCTTCCAAGGCCCAGACTTCCATTTCTCCAAAACGTTGCCCTCCACCCTGGGAGCGACCACCAAGGGGCTGTTGGGTAATCAGGGAGTAAGGTCCAATCGAACGCATGTGAATTTTGTCTTCCACCATGTGAGCGAGCTTCAAAATATACATATAACCAATCGAAATGTCATCGGCAAATTGTTCACCAGTCTGGCCATCAAAGAGAGTTACCTTACCCGTCTCTGGGAAGCCGGCCGTCACCAATTCATCACGAATTTCTTGATCCGTCACACCCATAAAGTTGGGGGTAATGGCTTGATAATCGAGAGTGTGGGCCGCCAAACCTAAGTGCATTTCAAAAATCTGACCGAGGTTCATTCGGCTCGGCACACCGAGTGGGGTGAGGATGACATCAACGGGGGTTCCGTCGGCCAAGTAAGGCATATCTTCTTCCGGCAAAACGCGGGAAATGACTCCTTTGTTACCGTGACGACCGGCCATCTTATCCCCGACCGAAATGTTGCGGACCTGAGCCACTTGAATATGAATTCGTTTGATAATCCCCGACTCTAATTTGTCGCCATGTTCGCGAGAAAAAACTTTGATGCTGATCACTCGGCCTTTTTTGCCGTGAGGCATTCGCAAGCTGGTATCTTTGACGTCGCGGGCTTTTTCACCGAAAATTGATCGAAGCAAGCGTTCTTCCGGTGTCAATTCAGTCTCACCTTTTGGTGTGATTTTACCGACTAAGATATCGTTTGGTTCAACTTCGGCCCCAATGCGGACAATTCCTTCCTCATCGAGATTGCGCAATTTGGTTTCGCCAATATTCGGAATATCGTGAGTGGTCACCTCCGGACCTAATTTAGTATCGCGAACACTGACATCAAATTCTTCAATATAAATACTGGTAAATTTACTATCCTTAACCAGACGTTCAGACAAAATAATAGCGTCTTCATAGTTGGCACCGTGCCAGGACATAAAAGCCACGAGGGCATTTTGACCCAAAGCCAATTGACCCTCGACGCTGGAAGACGAATCGGCTAGTAATTCACCCTTTTTGATCTTGGCCCCGAGTGACACTACCGGTCGTTGATTAAAGCAAGTGTAATCATTGGTCATTTTAAAAGTGGCCAAATGGTAGACATCTTCTTTACTATCACTATCGCGTTTGATTTTAATTTTTCGGCCATCTACCCAACTGACAACCCCGGCCTCAAGAGCCCGAATCAAACGGCCAGAAGATTGAGCGGCAATTTCTTCCATTCCGGTAGCTACCAGAGGCGCTTCCACTCGAACACATGGCACCGCTTGTTTTTGCATGTTGGAACCCATCAGAGCACGGTTGGCATCATCGTGTTCCAAAAACGGAATCATTCCGGTGGCAATCGAGAAAGCTTCACCGGCCGCCACATCGACATAATCAATTTCTGAACGATGAGCTAAACCCGGTTCGGTCTGACGACGCACTTCAATTTTTTCATCCAAGAAATGTCCACTCTCATCTACCGCATTAGCGGCGTGGGCAATAACGTGTTTTTCTTCTTCGAGAGCGTTGAGGTAAACAATTTCATTGGTCACCTTGCCATTTTTAACTTTGGCATAAGGCGCTTCGATCACGCCAAATTCATTAATTCGAGCGTAGGAGGCCAAGTGTAAAATCAAACCAATGTTTGGACCTTCTGGCGTATGGATCGGACAAACCCGCCCGTAGTGGGAAGAGTGGACGTCGCGGACTTCCAAACCGGCTCGTTCGCGAGTCAAACCACCCGGACCAAGCGCAGACAAAGTGCGCAAGTGTTCCACTTCGGACAGGACGTTTTCCTGACTCATAAATTGTGACAACTGGTTGGTAGTGAAAAATTCTTTCAAGCGAGCCTGGAGCGGACGGGGGCTGATGATTTGAATTGGCAGGAGAGTGGTAGCATCAATGGTCGACATCCGGTCTTGGATATTGCGCTTCATTTGAGTCATACCCACTTTCAATTTGGACTGCAACATTTCACCGACACAACGTACCCGGCGAAAACCAAGATGGTCGATATCATCTTCTTTGGCCCCTTTGGTGGTATTTAAAGTGATGACTTGGGAGACAATTTTGACGAGATCGTCAAAAGTAACTGTTCGCTTTTCTTTTTCAGCATCGTTGATTGGCAAATCAAAACGCTGATTGAAACGAAACCGACCAACCACCGACAAATCGTATTTTTCGCGACTGAACAAACCATTGACATACTCTTTAGCATTAGCGATCGTCGCCAAGTCGGAATCACGGAGGCGCTTATAGACTTCGAGATAAGCCTCATCTGTCGTCTTGGCGTGATCCTTAATCATTGATTTTTGAATAAAGGAAACGTCCACCCCTTGTTTAGCGAAAATAGCCACCAATTCTTCATCGGATAAATTTTGACCGGCACTAGCGGCTAAAATTCGCAAAAGAGCCGAAACTGGGAATTTTCGTTTGCGGTCGATACGGACATAAATCACGCCGTCAATTTCAGTCTCCAATTCTATCCAAGCTCCGCGAGCTGGCATAATTTTCGCTCCAAAAAATTTCCGGCCCCGAGATTCATTAGCCGTAAAGAAGACCCCGAAAGACCGGGCCAATTGAGGAACCACCACCCGTTCGATGCCATTGATAATAAAAGTCCCGTGAGAAGTCATCAACGGAAAATCAGCCAAGAAAATTTCTTGTTCTTTTTCTTGATTAAGAGTTTTATTCTTTAATTTGACGCGAACCCGGAGCGGTGCGTCGTAAGTCAACTTATTGTCTTTAGCGTAAAATTCTTCAAACTTCGGCTCATCAAGCTGGAAACTGGTAAAAGTCAGCTCAAATTTTTTCTCGGAATAATCTTTAATCGGCGAAAATTCATTAAATAATTCTTTCAAACCTTCTTGGACCAACCAGCGGTAAGAATCAGTCTGGATTTCGACCAAATTAGGCAAACCAATCAAGGGCTTCTTGTAGAGCGAGAAGTGCTTTTGCTTCATAAGAACAGAAATTATTAAAACTTATTAAAAAAGACACTGGCTAAAAACTTGGAACACAAAACAAAACTAGCCCGAGTTTCCCCCTTGGGCTAAAAACTAAAAAAATGAGATATAGGTGCAAGATAATCTGCCGGAACTCAATCTTGCTGTTTCAGCCTTACTCTATTACTTTTGGCTGGGATTGTCAACCCAGTAGTGAGTTTTGGCCTTGGGGATAACCCCGCGCCCTTAGGCGCTAGGCCAAAACCTACTACAGGGTCAACCAGGCAGTAGATTTTGGACCTGGGGATAAGTCCCCCTGGACAAAAGGCCCGAAATCACTGCTGGGTAAACTAGAATTATCCACTCTTGCCCGCCTAAGTTTTCACCCACCCAACTTTTTGAATAAAAGTTAAGTGGGCAAGAAATTTTGGCGGGTTTGTCTGCGTCTATCAGCGTTTTATCCGCGAAGATCCGCGTTTTATCTGTGTCTTCAATTTCCACTTTTCAATTTCCGCCTGATGGCCGGACAATAAGACCTTCGGCACGGTATACTTTTTACCTTGGTAAACATAAACTTCCGGGCGGGAATAGACTTCCGAGCTGGAAATCCGCTTCTCTTCGGGCGAATCGAGATTGCCGAGGATCCCAGGAATCTGGCGCGACACCGCATCCACCACCACCAGAGCCGGCACTTCCCCACCAGTCAGGACGTAAGGGCCAATAGAGATTTCCTCCACATTCGCTCGTGGTAACGAGCTATGGCGAGACAAGTCAGCATTTAAAATCTTTTTGACTCGAGCATCAATGCCTTCATAATGCCCGGTGATCATAATTAAATTGTCGTAATTCTTGGCCCACTTGGACGCCAGCTCATTGGTGAATTGTTTGCCACTAGGGCTGAAGAGAATAATTTTTGTCCGCCGGCTGGCGGATTGATTTTTTCCACCAGCTGGCGGATTTAATTTTGACTTTGCAGCCGAGACCGCATCAAGAATTGGCTGCAAAGTCATGACCATCCCCGGTCCACCGCCATAAGGCTTATTATCCACCTTGCGATGTTTATCTAAAGTAAAATCGCGAGGGTTAAAATAGCCAATTTTAATTTTCTTGGCTTTTTGAGCCCGACCCAAAATCGACTCGTCTAAATACGGTCGAATGGCCTCGGGAAATAAAGTAATGATTTGAAAATTAAACATTTTATTATTGAGGTAGCGGAGAAATAATTTTAAAAAAACCCAGACCCAAGCCCAACCATTTTTAAAATTATTTCTCTGTTGCCTCATTGCCAAGATATTCAAAGCGGGGTTTCTGCTCACTATCGATCTCGACTAATTCCGTAAACATCGCCAGCGGCCGAACCCAGGTTTTAGACTTAGGGTTATCATAAAGGGCTTCATAAACCACCAAGTCCTCCAAAGTCTCGCTATGTTTAGCCAGCCCAATTACCCGGTACTTGTTCCCGGTTTTAGAGTGCCGATATAGGCCTAATTTCAGCATGACCCAAGCTTAGCGGGTTTTAAACCAAAAGAAAAGCGCAGATCTAGAGCTACGCTTTTCTTTTTAATTTTATCCGCGTGTTATCCGCGATTATTAGCGTTTTATCTGCATCAGTCTAGAACTTAAGATCGGCCATAGCCTGATCAACGCTTTCAGCGGCGCTGGTTGATGGCTGACGAGTAGAACCTTCCGGTTCGTTAATCTTGAGATTAACTCGAGCGTTGTTCTTCATGCCGACAACTCGGAGCAAAGTTCTGATGGCTTTGGCAGTATTGCCTTGGCGACCAATAATTTTACCCATATCGAGCGGATTGACATCGAGGGTCATCAGAACACCCATTTCATCCACCTTCCGATTGACTTTCACATCTTGCGGGTTATCGACTAAAGTCTTGACCACGTATTCCAGAAACTCCTGGTCTTTTTGCAAATCTGACATTGTATTTAAGTAAATGACAAAGAAATTACTAATGGCTGGTCGACCTTCACTTGGGCTTATCTTAGACGAAGTCCGAGGCAATGTCAAAGCGGAAAATGACCTAAAAACCCCCAGTTTGGCCTTGGCCAAACTGGGGGTTTTGTTGAAAATTTACCCTGTGGGAGTATAGCAAGTTACTCCACAGGGTCTTCGGCCGGAGTTTCTTCGGCTGGGGTTTCGGCCACCGCTTCCTCGGAGACAGCCGGAGCCTCGACAATTTCTTCCACCACATCAGCGGTCGTCGGTTCAGTAGCGATTTCTTCCGGAGTCGTTTCTTCAGTCACCGTCGCTTCAAAAGTTTCAGCGAGAACAGCTTCTTCCATCGTTATCACTTCTTTCTCTGGCGTCTTATCTGCATCCATCTGCGTTTTATCTGCATTAGAGGGCTTGACCGGGACCATATTGATCTTGGTGCCGGTAATCACTTTTTTAGCAATTAGGAGATTGTGAACGGTATCGGTAGCTTTGGCCCCAACCGACAACCAGTATTTAATCCGATCGGCATTGAGTTGAATTTTGCCGGATTGCTTGCGTGGGTCGTAAGCGCCCACCACTTCCAAGAACTTACCGCTCTTGGTGGAGTTTTTGGAGTCGGTCACAACCGCCCGAAAAGAGGGGTCATTTTTGCGGCCAACACGTTGGAGACGAATCATTAACATACGGGTCTTATCCTAACAAAATAAAGACGTTTGGTCAAATCATTTAGCTCCAGGATGAGCAAAATCGACAATCTGTGTTATGATGTAAGCCTTATGCCTCCGCAACACCGTTACGGCCATCGTCCGGCAAAAAAGCCCGACTTACTAAAACCCGAAAAACCGGTCTTACCACCGGTCCCGAAACCTAATTTTCCGGCCGAAGTTGATGCCGAAGCTAAGCGCTGGGCCGAAACGGCCGAGGTGATTTTTGTCGAAGAAGCCACTAAACGCCGGGATTTTCGCCCGCTCCTGACTCTAACCATCGACCCGCTCCGGGCCCAGGACTTCGACGATGCCATTTCTTTCCAGATTCTCCCCAACGGCCATTACGAAGTCGGCGTTCACATCGCCGATGTCAGTTTTTATGTCCGGGAAAATAGCGCTCTCGACACCGAAGCCGCCAACCGCGGTACCTCGGTCTATATCGTCGGCAAGACCATCCCCATGTTGCCGGAAATTCTGTCCAACAATCTCTGCTCCCTGATGCCCGATCAAGACCGCCTGTCTTTTTCAGCTGTTTTTGAAATGGACGAGGATGCCAAGATTCATAACGAGTGGTTTGGCCGGGGCATCATCCGCTCCAAACGCCGTTTTACCTACGAAGAAGTCGAACGGATTCTCCAGTCTGGCCAGGGTGAACACGCCACTGAATTAAAAACGATTGATAATCTGGCCATCAAACTCGACCAGCAAAAAATAGCCAAAGGCGCCCTGACTTTTTCCGACCGCGAAGTCGAATTCACCCTCGACGCCGAAGGCAAGCCCCTCAATGTCATCAAAAAACAATTCACTCGCTCTCACAAATTGGTCGAAGATTTTATGCTCTTGGCTAATCGCCAAGTGGCCGAGTTTGCTTCCAAGTTTAACAAAAATCAGGCCGGTCACTTTGTCTATCGGATTCACGATCAACCGGATCCGGAAAAACTTTTAAGCCTGATCGATTTTCTCAAACCCCTCGGTTACGAGTTGGCATTGGAAAATAAAAAAGTCACCACCACCAGTTTGAAAAAATTACTCGCCGCCGCCAAAAATACGCCCGAGGAAAATATTGTCAGCCGGGCCACGATTCAAACCATGGCCAAGGCGATCTACTCGCTCGACAATATCGGCCACTACGGTTTGGCTTTTCCTCACTACACTCACTTCACCTCGCCGATTCGCCGCTACCCCGATCTGCTCGTCCATCGCTTGCTGACTCTCTATCTCGATGGTCGCCGGCCGAGCGTCGAAGAACTCGAGAACTACGGCAAAAGTGTCATCCACTCGACCACCATGGAACGCGTGGCCATGGAAGCCGAACGGGCCTCGATCAAACTCAAACAAGCCGAATTCTTTAGCGCCAAAATCGGCGAGATTCGGAAAGGCATTATTTCCGGCGTCACCGACTTCGGTCTCTTTATTGAAGACGTGGAGACGGGTGCCGAAGGCCTGGTTCATATCAGCAAAATCGGTAATGAGAGATTTGAATTCCAGCCCAAAACTTTCTCGTTGGTGGGCGAAAGAACCAAAACCCGCTACCGCCTAGGCGACGAACTAACCGTCAAAGTCAAAAAAACCATCCCGGAGCGTGGGCTGATTGATTGGGAGCTGGTAAATAATTAAAACTAACCCGCCAAAATTTTGTAAAACAAAACTTAAGCGGGCGAGAAAATCAAAGATTAAAATTACAGATCAAAATTTAAAAATTTTTAAACAACAAACCCGCCTCGTGACAACAGCGGGTTGCTGTAATCACGGGCGGATTCACATCTCGAACAATCCTAGGACGCGCTCAAGAAATTCATGGTTCCACATGAGAGATTTAGGGACAACAAACGGGGACTTCTTAGGCTTACGTCCGGCCATGACCACCACTAAGATACGCGGATAATCTTGGGCTAGGGTCGCCGCAAGGCCATCATCAATAGCCTCTACAGACAAACAGATGATTTGATCGAAATCCTCAGGTCGCTCCTTTAATTGAGCGAGCAATTCGCCTGAAGATTTGAAGACTTCGATCTCATACCTTTCCCCATCCTTTTTGGCGTCGTTTGGCAAGATCTCCCCTAGTGTGTCATTATGACTTTGGGCAGCATCAAGATAGAGCCTCGCTTGAGATTCGTAATCGGCCGGATTAAGAACCCCTGAGGCCAAGATGGCAATCTTCTTTGTACGAACGGACATGTGCTTTCACCTCCCTTCCTTTGGGTTGTCACATCTATTCGCTAAAATGGGAAATTTACCTTTGAATCCGAACACCCTAGAATTAAATCTATGAATGACTT
>CAYHUF010000003.1:0-18076 GCA_964359775.1 uncultured Candidatus Saccharibacteria bacterium | reverse complement strand
ATATCAATCATTTTTTATTCAGTGACTGGAAAATTTTGACCGTTAATATCTTTAGCCTCATCTGAAGCTAAGAAAATGATTTTTGAAGCCACCGTCTCCACGTCGACGAACTTATGATTTGGTCGGCTGGCTAGTTGCTCCTCAATTTCTTCTTTAGGGGCCGTCAACCAATAGCCAACGTTAGTGGCTGATGGAGAAATCGAATTGGCCCGGCCAAAAGGAGTTAACAACTTAGCATAAGCTTGGGTGATATTGATCACCCCGGCTTTAGCGGCTGCATAAGAAAAAGAGTCGGGTTGGCCAATCAATCCATGCTTCGAAGCGATGTTTACCATTATCCCCTTTTTTTGTTTCTGGAAAATGTCAACTGCATATTTGGAAACGTTCATCATCGACATCAGATTCTGTTGCAATGATTTTAACCAAATTTCCGCTGGCCCGTTCCATTCGTCACCATCGATATAGCGCCCAGCATTATTGACCAAGATATCAATCCGGCCAAATTCTCTCACCACTTCATCAACCACTTTTTGGGCTTCATTTTCATTAATCAGATCGCTTTGAATAGCGATAGCTTTTTGACCTAACTGTTTAATTTTAACCACTACATCGTCAGCTCCACTTTTATTGCTTTTATAAGTAATAGCCAGATCGGCCCCTTTTTTCGCAAAGCCTAATGCGGTAGTGGCTCCAATACCACTCGATCCACCGGTTATTAAGATTATTTTGTCTTTGAACATATTATTTTATAAGATTCTGTGCGAGTAGCGAGAATCGAACTCGCGTCTCAACCTTGGGAAGGTCGCATTCTACCACTAAACCATACTCGCATGTTGGCACAAAAAATTTTAAAGGGCAAATTGAACCAATCTCGCAGATATTATCACCACAAAATTTGGAAAAACGAGTCCGCGTTTGTCTGCGTGAAGTCCGCATCCGCCAGCTGGCGGAGTCCGCATTTTCCTAATCTCCAAACAATAAATTATTCAAGGTTCCCCATAGTCCCGACTTAGTCGAAGTCGCTGTTTCTGTCGCGGTGTTGGTTGAATCGACAATTAAAATCATCTTTTCACCCGGACGGACAACAGAAAAATTATTCCGCACCTCTTCTTCTAAACCACGCTCAGTTGATAAACTGGTCAAACGATCATTAATCTGCTTTTCTCTAGCTTCGAGACCAGCCAGGCGATCTTTAGTGACAAGATAATTGGCGTTGGCATAACGGCTCTGGTTATAGACCCGCCAAACTCCCCGCGCCAAAAGGAGCACCAAGCCAAGGCTGATGACAAAAAAAAGTAGATGCGTCCATTTAAACGGCCTTTCGACTTGATAAAATCGTGCCACAGCTCTATACTACAACCAATGTTATTCCAGAGCAAACACAAAAAAATTCTCCGAATTGTCTCGGCGATAGTCGGCGTTCTTGTCATTTTAGGCATGGTGGCCCTCTATTCTCTCCCGTTCTTACTCCGCTAGACGCGGATGAAACGCAGATTTACGCGGATAAAACGCGGATCAAATCTGCGTTTTTGTCGTTATTAATTGGTGACTTTTTGTGCGACATCCGTCCACCAGTCGGCGGATCGCACAAAAAACTGTGTTGTAATTTAACTGTTCTAGATCCTATTTAGGACAAATTAGAGTCACCCGCCAAAATTTTGCAAAGCAAAACTTAGGTGGGCAAGTCCGCGTAAATCTGCGTCTTATCCGCAACAATCAGCGTTTTATCTGCATCAGTCGTTGCTTCGCATCATCTTCAAGAAGACCTCTTGGGGAATATTAACCTTGCCCATTTGTTGCATTTTCTTCTTGCCTTTTTTCTGCTTTTCCCGCAGTTTCATTTTGCGAGTGATATCGCCACCATAGAGGTAGTCAGTGACATCTTTCCGCAAGGCCGAAATTGAGCGAGCCGCCAGAATGCGGCCCAAACCCTGAACCTGAATTTTAATGGTGATCAATTGCTTAGACATCAATTTCTCCAATCGTTCAGCCATATCTGAGGCGTCTTTTTCCACCCGGCGACGTGAGACGATCCGAGAAAAAGCTGGGATAATCTCGCCATTAATTAAAATATCCAGTCGAGCCACATCCGCCGGTCGCTCTTCGGACAGTTCGTAGGAAAAAGAAGCGAAGCCGGAAGACACACTTTTCAGACTATCAAAAAAGTTTCGCATTAATTCCCGCAAAGGCATCATAATCGACAAAGCAGTTCGGCCCGAACCAAAAGTCTCCATCGTCAGCACTTCAGCTTCATGTTCGTGCAGTAATTGAATAATCGGACTCAAATAATCAGCCGGGGTAATAATTTTGACCGCCACCCAGGATTCGTAAACTTGAAAATCTTTAGTCTCCATCGGAAACAAGTGGGGCGAAAAAATCCGAAGTTCTTCCTTGGTTCGCAAATTAACTAGCCGATAGCTGATACTGGGCGTAGTGACAATAAGGTTTAAAGTAAACTCCCGTTTCAGCCGTTCGGTAATGATTTCCAAATGGAGCATCCCTAGAAAACCAGCTCTAAAACCACGGCCGAGAGCGCCGGAACTTTCTTCTTCAAAAGACAACGAGGCATCTTGCAAGTTAAGACGTTCGAGTGATTGTTTTAATAAAGCGAAATCATCCTGGCTCTCCGGATAGAGCGAAGCCCACACCACCGGTCGTGGCGTCATATAGCCCGGCACCGCTGGCAAGGAATTAACTAAAGTGGTAATGGTATCCCCAACCTTAGCATTGCCCGGTTTTTTAATCCCGGTCACCAAGTAACCGATATCCCCAGCTTGCAATTTGATCTGACTCTCCGCCTGAGGTCGGAAATAACCCAAGTCAATCACTCCAAATTTTTCACCGGAAGCGACAAAGCCCAATTGGTCGCCGATGGCAATCTCCCCATCAAGCACTCGAACATAAACCATCACACCCTTATGGGTCGAATATTCAAAATCAAAAACGAGAGCTCGGCAGGGTTTGGCTTCGGTAATTTTTGACGCCGGCGGAGGAATCCGCTTCACAATTTCCTCCAATAATTTATCAACTCCTTCGCCAGTCTTGCCGGAAACCGGAATAATATCTTCCAACTGACAGTGAAGCAAGTCTATAATTTCTTGGCTGACCTCGGCCGGACGAGCGATTGGCAGATCAATTTTATTTAAAACGGGAATAATGGTCAGTCCTAATTCTTGAGCCATGGCCAAAACCGTAAAAGTCTGAGCTTGGACCCCTTGAGTGGCATCAACTAAAAGCAAAACGCCTTCGACCGCCTGCAAAGAACGCGACACTTCATAAGAAAAATCGATATGGCCGGGAGTATCTATCAGATTCAGAACATATTCTGAATCTGCAAATTCTAAATCTGAAGCACTAAATTCTAAATTAACCTTGTTTTGATTTAAGATATTCTGATTTAGGATTTCTGATTTGTTTAGAATTTCGGATTTATGATTTGGAGTTTCCGAAGGCTTTGGTCGCCAAAGCATCCGAACTGGTTGCATTTTGATGGTAATCCCCCGTTCGCGTTCCAACTCCATCGAATCCAGCACTTGCTCGCGCATTTTGCGTTTCTCAATCGTCCCCGTCAAATCCAAAAGCCGATCAGCCAAGGTACTTTTGCCGTGATCAATATGTGCAATAATAGAAAAATTTCTGTAGTGTCGTAGATTCATAAATTAAGCCGTGATCGATGCTTGCCCGGCAGTGAGCTCTGCTCTACTACTGGGTATCCTACAGTTCTTTCTGCTCAGGGACAATAGGCACTCCTTTCCAGACTCGAGAGGATAGAGATCTGAAGAGCTCTGCCAACTCTTCACTTTTCAAGAAAATTAAGACCGAAGCCCAGGCGATCAAACCGACAATCCCAGCCAAGGCCCCTTGACCAAAAACCGACCAAAAGGTATCGAGCTGATAATACAAGCTGAATAAATTAAGTAAATTATAAGCCACAAACCCCCCAAACAAAGAGGCGGCCAAGGACTGCGAGCCGACGTTTTCCAAATCACGCCAAATTGAAGTAAAACGCCGTTCAAAGGCCCACCATAAAATCCCCAAATTAACAATCGCGCCAATTGAGAAAGCTAGCGGTAAAATCAGCACTTCCGTCCCTGGTAAACCTTTGAGTCGTAAAATATTTTCTAAAGTTAGATGAAGCACCGGCCAAACTTGAAATAAGCGCCACAAACCGAAAGCTAACAGAATGGTCCCCAAAGAAGAAATCGAATTAATTAAGAGTGGTGTCCGAGTCTCACCGGCCGCGTAATAAGCGCGGACGAAAAGTAAAATCAAGCTTTGAGCAATCACCGACACTGCAAAAATTGCCAAACAAGCAGCGGTCAAACGAGTGGCCGACCAATCAAAATGGCCGGAGCCGAGAACTACTCGAACAATTTGAGCTCGCAAAACCACAAAGAAAACAATGGCCGGCGCCGACCAGAAAATAATATGTCGTGTAGCGCCAATAATTTCTCCGATAAATTCTTTTTGTTTGCCGGCGGCAAAAAATCTAGCCAGGACCGGGAAAGCGGCCACGGAGTAGGACACCCCAACAATCGACAAGGGAACTGATTGTAAATTGAGCGAAAAATTAAAAATCGAAATTGAACCTTTCGGCAAGAGCGAGGCCAAGGCCACCAAAACCAATAAAGAGAGTTGATTGGAAGAAAGAGTGATGGTCCGAGGCAAAGACACCAATAAAACTTTTTTCATTTCCGGCCAATCAATCAATTTAGTCAAACGCAGACGCAAACCTAATTGACTCAAAACCGGCAACTGAATCGATAGATGGAGAGCCGCACCTAAAATCACTCCCCACACCAAACCCGGCAAACCTAAGGTAGGATAAAAAAAGAAAATACCAAAAATAATACCTAAATTATAAAAAATTGGGCTAAAAGCATAAGCGGTAAATTTCCGAAAAGCTTGAGTGGCCCCACCAAACAAGTTAGATAAACCAAGTAAAAACGGCGATAACAAAAGAATCCGCGACAATAAAACCAAAGTGGCCTGATCAGCTGGACCGAAACCTGGCGCCGATAATTTGGATAACCAAGGCATAAAAATAAACATCAAAGCGGAAACCAGAATCATCCCAACCAAGAAAACCGTTAAAACCGAATTAAGAAATTTTTCGACAGCCGGTTTCCCGTTCGTCTCTAATTTATTAATGATTAGGGGAATATGAACGGTCACCGAAACAAAGGAAGCCACTGAAACATAAATCAAATCAGGCAGACGAAAAGCGGCGTAATAAATATCCAATTGATGACTGGCGCCAAAACCTGAAGCTAAAAGATGATCCCGCCATAAACCCAAAAATTGAGATAACAAAGCTGAACCGGCCAATAAAAAAGCGGCCTGATGCAGACTAGTGAATTCTTTTTGCAATAAACGGGTAAATTTAGACACCATAATGGTCTAGAGGAAGGCCTTAGCCGGCACTTTGTTCAGATTATACTAAGCTTGAGTCTCGGTCGCAATAAAAAAGCTTTGTTTAAAAGGCTTTTTTGACTCTGGATTTTTCCTAATATTTATGCTATAATCAAAAGAAGCTGCCAGACAGCTGCTCTATTTGGCTTGCCAGGTAGAGAGGAAAGTCCGAACACTGGCGGTTTTTGGCAACAAGAACCGCCAGCCAGGTAGCGGGTAACGCCCGCCCGGAAGCCGGCCGGCTTCCGCGGGGTGAGAACAGAGACGCTTCAAACCGAGAGGTTTGGAGTATCCATCGCAAGATGGATAAGTCCTAGACGCAAGTTTAGGGTTGAAACGGCAAAATCCCTACCCCAGTGCAAGGCCGTGCCACCACACCTATCATGGCATTGTTCCTCTGTTTTTTATTAAAAATAGAGATGAGACAATGTTCAGATAGTTAAATCGTTTTTAGTTGATCAAAACCCATTTGGGAACAAAAAAACGATGCCATGATAGGTGTGGTGGAGTGCCGCTTGACCCAATGAGTAATTATTGGGCTAGATAAATAGCTGTCGCCAATTTTGTTCACCATAGGTGATTACAAAATTGAGCGTCCTGAGTTTTTATCGAAGGACTAGATCTTTCGACTCCGCTCAAGATGCTCGACTTTGCGCCACCTATGGTGGACAAAATTGGCACAGAATTCGGCTTATCGGCAGTGCCGGCCATTATCAAAAAACCCTCGCGCGAACGAGGGTTTTTTGATATCTAAAAAATTTTAAACCAGAGCTTAAACCACCAAGCCCACAACGGAGTCCAGAGATTTTCCAAAGCTTGCCAAGCATTGGCCAATTGACTAGACCAAGAAAAATTAAAGGTCACCGGCACACCCGCCAAAGTTTGAATTTCCTGGAGATTTAAAGCTCGACTATAAAGCCGGATCTCATCTAATTCGCCATTAAAGCGATCACCCCCGGGGGCAATATCTGATTTTGTGCCAATAAAGAACGGATCAGCGGTAGTTGGAATCGCCCCACTACTACTATTAGAAGTTACCAGGCTCCCATTAAGATAAAGTTTTAAACCACTGCCGTCATAAATTGCAGCTAAGTGCGACCAGGTGTTGATCGGTGGTAAGGCAGTAGTCAAAGCGCTTTTGCCGGCAATATGGAAACGTAGAACGCCGTTTTCAGCTGTTAGTCGGTATTGATTATCAGTTAAACCTTTTTGGACAATCCGTCGGTTACCATTATTCCAAGTAATCGTTTTAAGCCATGCTGAAATTGACAAAGCGGAACTGGGATTTAAACCACTATCATTGGCAATTTGCAGATAAGTAGTTGTCCCATTAAAAAGTAAATCTCCACCAACTTTTCCCGCGCCGGCAATGGGGCAAGTCTCAAGTGCTCCACAGGAAGCCGATCGCCCACCGGCCGAATCACCGGTGATTTGACCATTAAAACTATCAAGACTAAAGTAAGCGACCAATCCACTAGAGAGATCAATTGTGACAGTGGGGGTCGGAGCCGGGGCGGGAGTCGGATCAGGCACTGGAGCTGGCACCGGGTCGACGATTGGAGCCGGAGTAGGCGTAACAGACGGTGTTCCTCCGCTCTCATATTGGAGCCAGTCTGGTAAATTAAGCGACCCTAATGGTGAGACAAAAAGCGTCGTCGTGTTGTTGAAGCCAGAATAAGTATTGTTACTGAAATCTAGATAAGAGCGAGCTTCTCCGGTGGAATAAGTGCGATGGTCTGTGACTAACGGTGTCCGCCCACCAGAGATACTGTTATTTTTAAAATGAACATCCTTAGTATCGTTAGTCGTACCGTCAATATTCAATAAACCGGCACTATTACCATAAATCGTATTGCCGTAGATTTGCAAATTGGTCGCGGCGGCAATAGACGAAGCGGCTCGAATCCAGAAAAGGGGTTGGTCGGTACCGGGGTTATTATAGATAGTATTATTACGAATAATCGAGTTTTGAAGAGAAGCTAGTTGAAAAACATGACTAATCTGATTATAGATTCGATTATTTTCAATCGTCACTCGAGTAATTCGGTCGGGGTAACCGATATTGGCATCAATCCCCATAGCATAACCATTATCATGAACACTATTACCTCGAATTAAAAGATTATCTTGTTGGCCGTGAACGGTAAAGGCGTCTCGATAAGCGCCGGGACTGGCGCCACAATGATGAAGTTCATTGTTTTCGACTAAAACATCATGGGAAGAACCGGCAAGATAGATGCAGTGAGTAATGGAATTATAAATATTAGATTGACTGATATAAAGTAAACCGGGATTGCTATTACTGCCAAAACCGACGGCATTAATACCGGTGGCGTTAATATCGGCATCTTCTACAACCACTCCGTCAGAACCCCAAAGGGCAAAGTTACCGCCGGAAATCGATAAATGACGAGCGATCATCTGTACACCCGGCCAAACAAAAGCCCCGCTACTATAAGACGGCCGGACCCACAGACTGCCACGCAAATCCAGATTATCTAAAATCACTCCGCGACCGCTAGAGTAAGAGGCATTAATTAAACCGGTGGCATTACTCGTCCCGGTTAATCTTTGAAAAATTGGTTTAGCCCCAGAGCCATAGGCGCCTAAAGTCACGTAATAGGGACTCGGTCGCAATAAGGCGCCGAGGTCCCAATTGCCAGCCGTGTCAAAAGTATCACCCCGCTTAAATAAAATCTGAACTCCGTCGGCTGAAATACTGGTCGCGGAATTTTTCAACTTAGAGATCGTCTTCCAAGGTCCGCAAGTGCCGGTGGCGGGCGGAGTAGAACAAAGCCCGGACCAAGTGTCATTGCCAGCACTAGCCGACAGGTAATAAGTTTTAGCACTAGCCGGTCGAGCTAGAACTGTAATAGTTTTAGAGGCTGAAGCGACCACACCATTGGCATCACTGACCGTCAAAGTGACACCATAAGTACCCGGATTTTCAAAACGATGGCCGGCCAGGCGACCCTCGGTTGTTCGCGGATAACCATTAGCGGAATTATCATCGTTAAAATTCCAATCATAGCGGGCCAGTGTTCCTTGACTTTGACCGGCATTAAATAAAACCGTAAAGGGCGCCAGGCCACGGTCGGCAAAATTATTAATGACCGCTCGGCCGGAACCGGCACTCGGTGGCGGGGTAACCGTCACTGGTGGTGGAGGCAAACTCGTATCCGACGGAGGATTTAGATTTAAATTAAAATTACTCATATCTGGCGAAACGGGCGAGGATAAATCGGGAGAGGGCGGTTGAGTAAGTCTTAAATTAGTGGCCACGGTATTATCAGCAGCAACTTGATTGGCTACCTGCTCCGAGCTGGGCCCCGGAATAGCTGTTTTGCCACAAGTCAGAGACTTTATTTTAGCTCTAGTTTTGGGGCCGGCCGCTCCGTAGCCGGTGCTCCGATAAGTCCCCTTGGAAATTATTCGATACTGGCGCTGAAAAGTTTTGACCGCTTTTTCGGTATTATAACCAAAGACCCCGCCGATTGGTCCGGAATAATAACCATAAGTTTTAAGAAATCGCTGAAGCTTGGACACTTGGCCCTTGGTGTATTTGTCCTGGGAAGTCAGATGCATTGAGTAAGTTAAGTTATAACAAACCGGTGCTGGCGAACTAATGAGAGTGGAAATGGTCCCGGAGATTAAATTCCCGGCTTGAGTTTGTAAATCTTGCAAGGAAACAGCCAAAAGCACTCCCGGACTAAAGATCAAGGAGAAAAGCAGGGTTGATAACAATAGGGACCTTAAAAAGTGAGACATTTAGGGGTAGGGCTTGGGTAGATTTTAACACAAAACGAAGACCAGGCGCCAGCTCTTGCTGAGCTGGCGCCTGGTCTTCCAAAACACCTTCTCCTTAAGAATTTTTCTCGTCTTTTTTGTCAGCTTCCACTGAACCGGTTGAAGTGAGATCAACTTCGCAAGCTCCGCCCACACAAGCTAATTCTTTAGAGCCAGTGGTAGCATCTTCATACTCATAAAGCACGATCTTAGAGAAATCAATATCCGGGAAATTCTTAGCCAATTCTTCATAACGCTCCTTGGTAATTTCTTCGTAAGGCGCCAATTTATAGAGATGCTCCGAACGGGGCAAGAAAGACAGTCCACCGACGATATCCCAATTTTCATAAACCCAGTTCCCAACCTTGAGCCACTCATCCGCTCCGACCGAAATCGTTACTGAAGGATTATGTTCGGTATAATGTTCTTTGACCATTTTCCAATACTCCAAATGCTCCAAGGAATCAATATCATCTTTGACGATCGCTTTTTCCGGCGCTTTAACCGGGAAATCCAAGACGAAGGTGGTGGCGGTTTCTTCAGTCTGACCCACTTCCGGATGATAAGGCACCCCCATATCTTTCAACATTCGAAACAGCGGGCTATGAATTTCAATGCGCACTCGACGAATATAATATTTGGCATGGCGGGGATGACAACCGGAAGACGAATCAAAGAGTTGAGAACCGTTACCGGACGGTTTAACGCAAGTTACCGCTGTCGATTGATTGATACCAAACCGCTTGGCATATTTTTTATTAGTTTCAATCGCCACCTTTTTCAAAGCTTCAAACACTTCCGGTTTTCGCAAAGCCGGGCAATCCCAGTGACCGGTAATCGATACCCCCAGCAGGCGTTCTTCTTCGCAATTCTCTTTCCATTCTTTAGATAAAAATTTAAAATCCGTCAAAGTTGATTGGTAAGTACCGAGAATAGTGGCCAGTCGAACTTTATTTTTCAAATCTTCAACCGTATCCGTTGAGCGGGCCACCACCTCTGACAAGTTACAAAATTGTTTGGAACGCAGGACAATTTCTCCGCACGGATTAAGTCCGGCCGTATCAGCATATTGAGCAAAGCCGGGCCAGCGACGAGCCGGGACTTGTTTTTGCAAACCGCCGCGATTAAAAATCCCCCGTTCTCCCGAACCACTTTTAACCAAATTGACCCACTCTTCCAAAAACTGCTCGACCGTCGGCTTTTCATTATAAACCGAGGAATTATTGGCCATACTCCGCTGAGGATTAGTCAGATAAAATTGACCGTTCTTGGCTTCGCGCATGGCTTGATCATCAAGATCGGACAAGGAAATCAAAGCGCTCCGGCGAACCCCCCCCATCACCACGATATCGCCAATTTTGCAGGTAATATCGTGAACATCGAGCGTCGAAAGACGGCGACCTTGACGGCCGAGCATCTTGGCCCGCGTAAAATCCAGTAAATTGCGCAAAGGTTCCGGCCCCGAGGCTCTTCCCCCCATAGTGGCGAGCCGAGCGCCCTGAGGTCGGACGACGGAATAATCGAAAACTACATCTTGGCCATCGGCCCAAGTATTCATACCGAGAATCATCGCTTCCGCCCAACCTTCCTTTGAATCTTCCACTTGATGTGTAGCCACCTTACCGGGCCCTTGTTTTTTAATTAAAGGCAATTGCTCCACTGTCTGACTCTCCACCGAAAATCCCAAACCGGCCCCGCACATTAAGACATACATAATTTCACCGAAATCCCGCCAAGCCGTCGGAGCAATATAGGAACAATTGTAAGCGCAAACATTGGTCTTGCGCGTGGCCTTACCGGCGCCCCACAGCAAACGCATCGAGCCCATAGTTTTCATCCCGAGCATATTGGCTAAAATTTCATCATATTCCGCCTTGGTCAACTTATTGCCCAAATTTTCCCGCATGAAATCAACATAGCGATTGACAGTCTCAATCCAAGTCTCTCGACGATTTTCATCCGGCAACCATTTGGAATAAGTGGTGTAATAAACAAACTCCGACAATTGATTGCGAAAATATTTTTTACCTTCAGAAACCAAATCTTGGACTTTTCGTGGCACATCGCCTCGTTCATGGCGCAATTCCGCTCGACGTTCGCGGTAGAGAATATAAGCCTTGGCCACGGCCGGAAACTGGTGCAAAATAAGCTCTTTTTCGACTAAGTCCTGAATTTCTTCAATGCTCGGCAAATAATCCTTGGCCCCATTTTTCGCTCGTTTAACCAGCTCTTTTTCCACCGCCTTGGCCACCGTCAAAGCTTCCTTTTCCGAACCTTCCCCCGAGGCTTTCATCGCCTTGGCCACCGCCTTGATAATTTTATCAAGCGTAAAAGGTACGACTATGCCATCGCGTTTTTTTATTTTAGAGACTGATAAGAGCTTCCGATCAGGATTTTGTTTGGATTTGGCCATAATTTTTTACGCAAGCTGATAAAGAAAAAAACGATTTCTCCCATTATAAACCTTTAAAACTCTTCGGGCTTGTTGATAAGTGCCCAAAAAGACATTAAGAAACAAAAAAATATTTTTCGCTAGAGTTTAAAAAATCGATGCCCGGAAAAAGCCTCGGTTAAGGCCTTAATCCGGCTTTAAAAAACGAAAGAGAAGGAAAATTTAATTAGAAGCCAATTTTCTTTGTTACAAAAAAGAAATAAAGTCCTAAAGCGACCACAGCTACCAGCAAAAGCGTGCTAAAAACGATAAAAATTTGGTCTGGATAAAATAACCCAGTTAAGAGAACCAGGGCCAGGACTTGCAAAATTCGGCCGGTCAAACGACAAAACTTCAGCCAAAGTAATTTCTCACGCCAAGTACCCGCAGGAGAGCCATTCGAGCCGAGCTTTAGCTTGATTGTCCGAACTAAGTGGCCTAAAGCAAAAACCAAGACCGCAAAAGCCGGAATCAAAGCTTGGATAACAGAAAAAGAATAAGGATGAAGATTCCAAGCCAAGATCAAAAAATACAAATAGACCAAAAAACCAAAAACGCTGAGCGCAAAAAGATTGAATTCAGTCTGAGAACTCTTGGTCTTTGAAACCTCGCCGGATTCAGACCCCAGTAATAAATAAAGAACCAATAAAACCACTGCCAGGCTCGGAATGAAAGCCAAACCGTAAACTTTAACCAAGTGACCATTGGGCCGACCCAACGAATCCCAGTGACTGATTATTTCCGGTGGTAAGTGAACAGCCACCAGAAAACCGGCTCCGACCGCCAAGGCAATCAAACTGGCAGAGATGATAATAGTTATCCGGTTAGAAATCATCTATTTAATTAATGATAGCATAGCCACCAAATTTTAAGCCAGACCCGAGAAAAATCGTTTTAATTTTAGGCCTTTTTTAAGCGCAATCAGTATTCTAGTGTAATCCCCACCAAGATTTATGGCCAAGCCACGAATCTGCTTATTCGGCTGACGGGGTATTACACACCAATAAAACAGTTTACTTATCTTAGTCATCAAGCAATTTAGGTCTGGTGTTCATTTCTTATTCTCTCTGACAATTTGTAAGCCTGGCCATGCTTCAATAGTCCTAAATAAGAACTGATTGTTTCGGGTGTGGGATGCTCCCCTATCCTTCTCATCATTCTTTTTTGGGTGACCGTTCTTAGGGTGCGATATTTGAAAAAATGAACCCAGCCTAGAAAATCAATACCCGAGGCAAAAGATTTGATATATACCTTGTCGGGATGAAGAAATAATTTCAAGTTAGTTCGTAAAAACAAATCAATTTTAGAAATTAGATTTTTTAATTCCAACTGGCTTGAGCTTAAAACAACAAAATCATCGGCATAGCGAACATAATATTTAGCCTTAAGTTCATGCTTAATAAATTGATCGAAATCATTGAGATAGATGTTGACAAAAAGTTGGCTGGTCAGATTACCCAAGGGAATACCGGTCCCCTTTTCTCCTCCAGCGGAAAAACTATCGATAATTTCTGCTAATAAATTGACAGTTTGTGTATCTTTAATATCTCTCATTAAAGTCGACTTCAAGACTTGATGATTAATAGAAGCAAAGCATTTTTTGACGTCCCCCTTTAGAACCCAAACTGTACCGGAAAAGTTGCGGCTGCTTTTTAGAGAAAATTCAGCCAGACGCTTGAGTGCCCTATGCGTCCCCTTCCCCATTTGGCAAGAATAAGAATCAAAAATAAACCGCCGAGTGAAATGCGGGTAAAGAGCTCGATAAAGAGCATGGTGGATAATTCGATCTCTCACCAAAGCCTTATGAATATCGCGAGGCTTAGGATCATTGATTTTGAAATGGTAATAAGGTCCATGCTTATAGGCTCCAGTTTTTAAATCCCTTTCCAGCGATAATAAGTTCGGGATAAGGCGAGAGGCAAAAAGAGCGACATCATTTTTAATCTTTTTCTTTTGTTTAAACTCATTCCAGCTGGCAAAAAGAGAGTCTAGAGAGACAATTTCGTCAAACGGCGGTATTTTGTATTTAGACATAAATATGTATTAATATCATAGTGAACTATGAATCAGGAAGTTACCCCCCGAAACTCTCAGGCATAGCCGCCAAGTTGCTGGCCGTTTATTCTGAGTGGCAACAATACATGCACAGTATAACCAAGACTTTGCGTTATTCTCTGGCTATTCATATTGACCAAATTTTTGTCGAAATCGTCAGTTTAACTGCCGAAGCTCAATTCTCGTCTCGAGAAATCAGAGTGAACCCAATAAATCAGGCAATAATCAAAAATGACACTCTAAAATTTATGCTCTATACCATATTCGAACTCAAGGGTATTGATAACAAAAAATTCTTATCATTATCAGTAAAAACTGAAGAAATAGGGCGTATGCTTTATGGCTGGAAAAACCAATGCCCAAAAATTGAGCCCAGACCGGACAAAAAGATAAACGAAACCCCGCCGAGAACCAAGGTGGCGACGGCGGGGAAAAACGAGAAAGAGTAACGAGGAGCACGACACGACAGTTCGAGTTCCAGTCATTGTCGAGCCATTTCGCGTTCCGGTTCCACTTGTCACCGTTCCAGTTCACGTAGGGCACGCACCAGTGGCCATTCGAGTTGCGAAGCGTTACGCTGACAGCCATCTCTATCACCACCGCCCGAGATCTTAGCCAAGCTTCGTTTCAACGAGCAATTGTATATTATACGGCATCAAAATGCCTCAGCCGTCAGCGCAGATTCTTTATCGTTTTTTCAATCTCGGCAACTCGCGCTCTCAAAGAGCCTTGACCCCAAAAGATTCTGGAAATTGTTAGATTGGAATGGTGGCCGGCAAGCGTACTCACAGACATATTCACCCTTCTAGTTCATCCTAACATTTTAAAAAACAAGAGCAAGAATCAAACCCGCCAGATGGCGGGTTAAGATTTACAAAATGAAAAGCAAAACTCAAGTTAAAAAGTCAAACGATAAATCATCTCTCGAGGAGCACGACACGACAGTACGAGTTCCAGTCATTGTCGAGCCATTTCGCGTTCCGGTTCCACTTGCCATCGTTCCAGTCCACGTAGGGCACGCACCAGTGGCCATCCGAGTAGCGAAGCGTAGAGCCGAAGAAATAGCAATATCTATCATTTAATTCTGTCTTTAGCGTCTCAAATTCTGATCCTGCAGGTAGAGCATTTAAATCTTTTTTACCAAAAAGCCATTCCATGTATTCCAGACCGGGAAGATAATACTTGTCGCCATAAGTGGCCACGAGATATTCTGCGACTTCGGACAGCTTTTTATCTTCAAAGGCGGATAGATCTGGAATGAAGACTTTGGCCGTTTCGAAATTCATACCTTGGGTTTCGGGATTCAAAATTAGCTCGCCGAATTTATCAGTATCAATATCTTTTTCTAAAACTGACCAATCCTGCTCGGTCGGCAAATGCTCTCCGGTAGAGATTTTGGCATTGGGAGCGGTGTCTTTGTTCCAAGATTTAAAAGTATTCATCAGAAAAGCCTCTTGTTTGTTTTTTATTTCCTCCAGCACAGCTAGCGGAACTATTGGCGATTCTCCAATGGCGGCCAGTTCGGTCGGGGTCAGCGAATGATAATTGACGACAAACTCGCTGGCTGGGACAGTGAATAATTGATCGGGATTTATGGATTCTTTAGACATATCTATATATCAACTCAAGCTAAATTCGATTAATTTTTCTTTAATCTCCTCGTCGCCAACCTCGAAACCTGGTAAAAATTCAACTTCTTCGGCATAATCAATATCGGTAAAATAAGCCAATTGCGTGCGAAATATTTTTTCATTAAACTCCCCACCAAAAATCTCTTGACCACGCTCTACAATATCCATGAGAGAGTGCTTATCTTTAATAATAAAATACAAGTCCACGTAATCTTTCCATTTTGCTCGCCGGCCCAAAGCATAAGCTTTCATGGCTGCCAAGGTTAAAAGATTGGGTATTTTTATCACACCATCGAGTTCTTCTAAAGACTTCAATTCAAAAGGATAATTTAAGAAAGTAATTTTTACACCAGCCGAAAAAAAGGTAAATTCACCTTCTTCGTCAACAAAGATTCGATCTATTTTTGTCAAATTTTCAATAGTTCTTCTCAGGGCAATGCTCTTAAACGACACAAGAGAGAACAAATCGAAATCAATTGAGCGACGATGACCAAGATGAAGCGCGATGGCCGTCCCCCCGACTAAGACGAATTTGTCGCCCATTTTCTCGAGTAATGGAAAAAGTTTGATTTGATCTTCGGTTAATATTTCCTTATGCATATTTATTGAAGTAAAGAGAAAAATAATTGACTACTACCGGCCGATAATTTTGCCGACCCAAAGCCGATGGCTGGGATTTGGTTCGAAAAATCCCAGCCACTTTTTGGATACCCAAAATCTTGATTAAAGTCTGCACGTCGTTCCAATCACCATAGTTAAGAGTCGCCTCGACAATCGCCTCGGCGCTAAGATGGTCATAATCCTTTACCCACCAAATTAGATATTTTCGCTCTTTAATGAAATCAGTGATGGTCATATTACCTGTATTATAGCAAAATTTAGGCCTATTTTCAAATCAAAATTCAACCCGTGAGTTTACGAACGGAGCAGTCATCGTATGATGGCAAAAAACAAAAATCAAGAGTCAGACAATTCGGCAAAATTCAAAAATCAAAAAACTAACGATAAATCATCTCTCGAGGAGCACGACACGACAGTTCGAGTCCCAGCCATCGTCGAGCCATTGCGCGTTCCGGTCCCACTCGTCACCGCTCCAGTGCACGTAGGGCACGCACCAGTGGCCATCCGAGCTGCGAAGCAAAGAGCCGAACAGAAACTGATATTTGCCGTCCTTGAGCGACTGCGGAGACTTATCGGGGTTAGATGCTAACCATTGCCAATATTCAATGCCAGGCAAGTAATACCGGCTACCAAAAGTAGTGACCAGATGTTCTGCTACTTCAGATAATGACTTGCCGATGAAGGCAGAGAGATCGGGAGTAAAGACTTTAGCTGTTTCAAAATCCAAGTTTTGAACTTCCGGATTCAGAGTGTATTCGCCTGCCTTAGCTGTATCAATGTCCCCCGTCAAAGCCTTGTAGTCTTGGGAAGCCGGACTCTCCAGCTTGGCGCTGATTTGTGTATCGGGTACATTTTGCTTCCATTTTTTGAAAGTTTCTTGGATAAAGGGGTTGCAGAGCTGTTCCAATTGCGATAAATCCGGCGGAGAAAGACCTTTCTGCTCATATGGCTGGAGAACAGGTGAACCGTCAGTCTTGGATATGCCGACAAATACGCTGATTTTACCATCAGGACCTTTGACTAATTGACCAGGCAAGATCTTCTTGCCAGCTCCTTCGCCAAAAGCTTGGGCTAAATACTCAATATTTAAAAATTGGTTCCCATTGCTATCCTTGCGCCTGACGCCAAAAGGATCCAGATCAGCCAGTTCTTTAAGAGAAATATGGACTTCCTTGGCCGAATCAGCCAAAAGTGCCAATGTTGCTGACTTATTGTCGCGAACTTTTTTAGAAGCGTCAAAATCAAAAACATTTCGGGGCAAGGATAAATCTTCCGGGGTTAAAGTCAGCAAAAATCCTTTGGAGGCTAAAATTTTGGTAGCCAAAATTCGGTCTGATTCCGGATATTCTTTAAAAGTCAAACCGGTTTTCAAACGCTCATCTAGAAACTCGACAAAAGAAGTATTCTCTCCCAGGCGCTTCTCTACTGTCCACGACTCGAGAATGGCTTCAATTGTACCCTGGGTCATCACGAATTTTTTTAGTCCGGCGCGCTTGCCTGAAGCGTCGAGCGTCTCGGTCAATCTGGCGGTATCTTCCCTCTCCTTGTCGGTGTAAGCTATTTCAATTTCTTCCAGCGCCTCGCACAGCTTGGGCAAAGTGACATTCAAATCATGCCACGACATATCGAGCGAACCATCCGGATTCATCAAGCGAGCCAGCATAATATCATAAGCCTCGGCCTTGGGCGTATAATCAATCTCCAAGTTATTTTGTTCGAATTCACGAGCGATCTCCGGAGGCAATTCTTGGCGCTCGGGATTTTTGTCGGATTTAAGATTGGCGGTAAAAATCATTTGGAAGCCGGGGGTGATTTTGACTCGGCCATTACCGACGACATTGACCGTATCGCCGGGTTTGGCGTTAAAAATACCCTTAATGAAAACCATCTGCTCTTTCGGCAAGGCAGTGAATTCATCGAAAACCACCGCCTTACCCTCCTGCATCGCCTTGGCCAAAGGACCAAAAATATCTACCGTTTGCATGCCTCCGCCTTCGGTCGGCCGAATACCAGTCTTGCCCCAAATATTGGCTTCACGCGTTTGCGGATTGCAATAGACCATTTCAGCGTCTTGGCCAGTAAAATGCCTGGCGGCAAAACGGCCCAAAGAGGTTTTGCCGGTGCCGGTCGGTCCATGCAG
>CAYHUF010000002.1:8621-20057 GCA_964359775.1 uncultured Candidatus Saccharibacteria bacterium | reverse complement strand
TTGAGCCATTCGAGCAAAGCGTAGAACACCAGCTTTGCTCGAGCAAGTGAAGATGGCCTGACAATCTTCTTCATCGAGGTTGGTTAGGACTGTCACCCCCAAGACCTCGGTCGATTGCAGGTTGTTGTGGACTCGCGTCATGCCCTCGATCCCGGCACAACACATGACAGTCAAGAGCTCCGGGTTATAGTCGGCAATCGTCAAGGCATCAATTTCCATCGTTTCGGGTATGTCGATCAGTTTCAGATCGGCCATCACTCGAACGTCGCGGTCATGTAAGTCCTTGATCAGATTGTAGCCACAGGCCCGAAGAGCCGAATTAACCTTGATAATAACGCCGGTTCCCGCAACACTGTCCGCCAAAGCCAAGACTTTGCGTCGGGTTCCATCGATACCACCTTTATCCGGTTTGAAATCCGCCGGCAGAATCAGTCGTTCCGCAGGGGTCAATTCTCTCGTTAACAAGATTTCTCCTTTTCTGGCCGAATTCCTCGGCCTTAGTATTGGGCCGTCAGCTGGGTCCAATTGGCTTTAGGTCGGATGGCTTCCGAGCCTTGTCGACACAGGGGGCAATCTTCGGCGGACCAGATCGGCATCGGACGGTCGATTAAAGCCACTACCTGGCGGCCATTGAGACAGTTTTCACCAGACCGATTGACGAGCACGCCGATAATCGGCCATATCACAATTCCTTTTTCCTCGAGGGCGGTAATAGTCTGCCTCGTTGTCTCACCGGTAGTGAAAACATCTTCCACTACCAAGGCGTTGGATCCCGGGAGGATGTCGAAACGTTTAAGCTTCATCGTTTTTTTTCCATCTTCCCCGATGACCGGTTCGGTAAAACCTCGTCTGCAGTCGAGCAATTGGCCCAATTGGAACGACAAATCAATTGCTCCAAGAGCTGAGCCAATTACCCAAGGATTGGCTGTATTGTTGATGTCACCTCCTTGATTTTGGATCTTGATATACAAGTCGTACATTGCCTGCGCGAGAATTTTTGGGTCCTCAATCACTTTGGACCCATCAAAAAAACCATGACTGTGATTTCCCGAAGTTAAGAGCGCATGCGGGCGACTCGGGTTGCCGTCATGGAACCAGAAAGCCCCCATTCCGGTGAATCGTTCGATCCATTCATTTTCACTACGAAGTATTTTTTTCATAAAATCACCTACCCTTTCTTGTTTGAGTATACCTAATGTCAAATACCGATGTAAGCTACGATAGCTTTTCTGATCTTAGACTGCCACAAGGGGCTAGAGATGGCAAGTTTGCCTGACTCGTCTCTTCCTAGGCCTTCCCCTCCCTTTTTTTCTAGGCTATGCTACAATAGTCTCATTAAGACTTAACAGTTAATTAATAAATATGGCAAATCCTAATTCAGCGTTTATGAAGCCGATGACTATCAGCCCGGAACTCGCGGCTGTAGTCGGTAAAGGTCCGATGCCTCGCTCAGAGGTAGTCAAAGCCTTGTGGGTCTACATTAAGAAAAACGACCTCCAGGATCCGAAGAATAAGCGCAATATTTTGGCTGATGAAAACTTGAAGAAAGTTTTTGATGGCAAAGCGGTGGTCAACATGTTTGAAATGACCAAGCTGGTGTCGAAGCACTTGTCCTAAGACAAAAGCTTTTAGCTTACCGATCTACGCAGCTTTTAGAAAAAATCCCCCGACTGGGTAACTGCCCAGTCGGGGGATTTTTTAATTGTCCACAGTTTTAGCGATTTATTGACTCAAACAAATCTTAATCGTGATATAATTTTGACATATGAATAATTCTTTAATCAACATCCCCACCAATTTGCCGCCACAGGTGTTGGGTGCGTTTTCCGGTTTGGCGTGGGCCAGTATTGCTTCATTAATCGCTATTTTAATTGTTTGGACCCTGGTCTGGAAAGGCTTGGCTTTGTATAAAGCGGCTCGGGCTGGCGACAAATGGTGGTTTATTATTATGCTGGTCGTCAATACGGCCGGGATCTTGGAACTGATCTACTACTTCTTCGTCAACAAGAACGGTCGGAAGAAGTAAAATTTTTAAAAACTAACAAACAAAAAATTCCGACTAGTCGGAATTTTTTGTTTGTTAGTTTTTTGCGACACCAATCCGCCAGCTGGCGGATGAATCTATATAAGAATGTTGCGAATTGAGTCTCAAATCCTAAATCACAAATCCGAAATTCTAAACAAATCTTAAACTAGAAACCATAAACGGTTTGACTTGTTTAGATTTTAAAATTTAGTGCTTGTTTCGGATTTAGAATTTGTGATTTTAGATTTTCATTCGTTATCTTCGTATTATTCGTAGCTTCACATCTCATACCATTCGTCTCGTACTTATGTCGTTTTCAAATACTGGTAGATATTCTCCACCGCTTTGATGGCATCGCCAACGGCGATGTTGTTTTGATGATAAAGTCCGTCCGAGCAATCACCGGCCGCCCAGACACCCGGCAGGGAAGCCATTTGAGTTTTAGGATCAACAATAATCGAATTGAATTGGTTTAAGTCGACTAAACCCTTGACCATTTCAGTGTTAGGGAGAAAACCAATTTCGACAAAAATCCCTTCGGCCGGAATTTCTTTGATTTCGCCAGTCACTTTATCTTGGTAAACGATCGTTTCGGCATAATCAGTGCCTTTGATTTCCAGGACTTCGGCACTGGTCAGAGCTTTAAATTTAGGGTCTTTGAGTAGGGCGGAGATAGTGATAGCTTCAGCTTTAAATTCCGAACTATGCTGGAGCAGGGTGACAGATTTGGCATAGGCTAGGAGTTGACTAGCGGAGCCAAAACCGGCGTTACCCCCACCGATGACCACTAGGTCCCGACCGGCAAAAAACGGCCCGTCGCAAGAAGCACAATAGGTGATACCTTTATGTTCAAATTTATCAGCTCCCGGCACAGTCAGCTTGCGCCGGCGGCCACCAGCGGTAATCAAGACGGCTTGACCTTGGTAAATCTGGCCGGTTTCGGTGGAAACTTTAAAGCCGGACTCATCCTTAATCACCGTTTGGACGCGTTCTTTTTCTTTAATGATGAAAGTATCCGAGCGATAAGAAAAAAGATGGTCTTTTAATTGTTCCGCTAAAACCAAACCGTCGATTGATTTGGTCCCGATCCAATTTTGGACTTCCGGTGAGACACTGGATTGGCCACCAAACTGATCAGCGATAACTAAGGTTTTGAGATTTTTGCGGGCGGAATAAACACCGGCGGCAATCGCTGCTGGTCCACCACCGACGATGATTAAATCAAAATTCATCTCGATACGAATGTTACGAATAAAATGCACGAATGATACGAATAAATGCAATACAGATTATACACGATACTAATGCTACGAATAAAATCCAGGCCCCCCATATTCGTTTCATTCGCATGGGTTTGGGCTATTCGTATCGCACCTTGTTATTTCTTGGTTCTTCGGAGAAAGGCGGGGATAGAAGACCAGTCGTCGCCATCTTCTGCTTCTTCAATAATTTTGGGAGATTCGGGAGCGATAGTTCGGGGACGGAAAAAAGATTCGCGTTCCGGCTTTTCTTCATTTTCTTCCGAATCTTTTTCCGCTAATAATTTTTCTTTCTCGGTCTTTTTACTGTCTGTGGCCGACAATTTGCTGTCTTGATTGAAAAAAGCGCTTACTTGTTTGCGTCCGCCTTCCGGGAAGCCACAGGCAATGACGGTAATCTTGATTTCGTTTTTCTTGAGTTTGGTGTCGAGGATAGTTCCGAAAATAACCTTGGCGTCGTTGTCGACGGATTCGGTGATGATTTTGGCGGCTTCTTGGATTTCAAACATGGTCAGGTCTTCACCGCCAGAGATGGTAAAGAGGACACCCTTGGCGCCCATAATCGACAAATCAAGGAGAGGAGAGTTGATCGCGGCTCGAGCGGCATCAGAGGCCCGGTTGTCGCCAGCGGCTGAACCAATACCCATCAGGGCTGAACCGGCGTTTTGCATGACGGCCCGGATGTCAGCAAAGTCGACGTTGATAATCCCGGGCATAGTGATGGTGTTGGAAATACCCTCAACGGCTTGACGAAGAATTTCATCACACATAGCGAAAGCCGAAGTATGCTTGGTTTCTTTGTCGATAATCCCGAGTAAACGGTCGTTGGGAATAATGATAAAGGCGTCGACTTCTTGGCGCAATTCATCCATCCCTTTTTCAGCAATAGCCATCCGAGTTTTGCCTTCAAAAAAGAAGGGACGAGTGACGACGGCCACGGTCAGAGCGCCTTGATCACGGGCGGTTTTGGCAATCACCGGTGCTGCGCCGGTGCCGGTGCCCCCACCGAGACCACAGGAAACAAAAACCATATCAGCGCCTTTGATGGCGTTTTGAATTTCTTCAATACTTTCTTCGGCGGCCCGGCGGCCAATTTCCGGATCCATGCCGGTCCCAAGACCGCGAGTCAGATTTTTACCAATGTGGATTTTTTGTTCGGCTGGGGAGTGGTGAAGGTGCTGGGCATCGGTATTCATAACAATAAACTCGACGCCACGGACGCCAGAGTTGATCATGTGGTTGATAGCATTAGTGCCGGAGCCTCCAACTCCAATAACTTTAATGCGGGCAAAAGACTCGATTTCGGGGCTGATTTTGGGCATAAGAAATATAAGGTTGCCATTATCTTATCACCTGGCAACTAAAAGTCAAAACGGCCTTAAACGCGGACTTACGCGGACGCTAACCACCCAGTTTTGAGGTATAAAATTTAGTTTAGCCGGGATAAAAGTAGGTATGGATCAGAGGACTCGAAACCTCCTAAAAAGGCGCAAATTAAGGATTTTTCGACCCGGATTTTGGCTACGGCCAAAATCCGGGTTTAGCCCCTAGATATTTAATTTGGGAGATCTGAAGATAATGGCAGAGAGAGATGTGAGATACCGTCTTTTGGTTGACCATTTTTGCCCTTAGGAGTAGAGTAGAGGTGGAATTGAAAATGTGGTCATAACCCTAGAAAGGGGGTGAAAAAGTATGGAAGCTCCGACACCTGGACTTAGTCTGGATGAATTTGCGGTCGCCATAGATGCTCATAAAGAGTCTCATTATCGGCCTAATCCTGAAGGAGCCTATTGCTGCCGGCAATGCGAAAGCAGAATTCGGAAGGTATATTGTTATGTTTCCATTCATGACAAAAGATTTGGTCGTGAATGTGCTGGTTCTGGTCAGGTCGTAAAAGTTTCTTTGCCATATTGCCCTGTTTGCGAAGGAGTGCCTAAGAAAACCTCCTCTTGCATCCATGTTTGATTTGGCTACCCGCCCGAGACAACGACCCAAATCGTTTGTCACGAGGTGGGTTTGTTGTTTTAATTTTTAGGCTAAACCAGGACTTCAGATTTTAAAATCTGAAGTCCTGGTCGCCCGACAAGCATTTTAATCAAAACTGAAATGCTTGTTTACGGCCACAATTCTTTAATCAGGGATTTGAACCAGGTCCAGGCGGGATAGCTGTTGGCATTGTTGGAATGGTGGCGGGTGCTAGCCACCTCACCATCGGAGAGGGCGAAAATACAGAGACCATAAGCCACCGACCAAGCTGTTTCTTTGATTTGGTTTTTGGAAATGACCCCGATTTCCGGGCTGGCGATTTTGGCCGGCAATTTAAAATAATTTTTAGTTAAATCTTCAATATTGGAAATATTACTACCGCCACCGGTAATAATGACTCCAGCCGGCAATAAGCCAGATAACCCCATTTTTTTCAGATGGCTTTCGATTAGTTCAAAAATATCGGATAGGCGAGCGTGAATAATTTCATCAAGTTTTTTCTTGGTGATTTGGCCTTCACCTTCACCTTTTTTGATTCGCTCGGCGTCTTCCAAGGGAATCCGAAAACCTAAAGCGATATCGTTGGTGATGTCGGTCGAACCGAGGGGAAAAACTTGGATGGAAATCGGTAGACCTTCTTCAAAAATAGCCAGGGAGGTGGTCTGGGAGCCGATATTGATCAGGACGCAACCGGACACTTTTTGGATTTTGGTCAGGGTGGAAAAAGAGGCGGCGAGCGGGGAGGCTACAATATCTTCAATAATCACGCCGGAATCTTCGACCGCTTTGGCTAGGTCTTTCAGATGTTGGGAAGAGTAGGTAACAAAAAGAGTTTTGATTTCCAACTTGGAACCGCGCAAGCCTTCCGGTCGGCCGAGAATGCGTTTGCCGTCGAGTTTGAAAGCGATGGGAATGCGATGTAAAATCTGTTTATTCTTGGCGTCCGGCAACAGAGCTTCAGCGGCTTCAATGCAACGATTGATTTCCAACTCGTTGATTTCAGCGTCCGGACGGGAGACGGCCACGGTGCCATCGACTAGCTTTGATTCCAGGGTGGCTCCACCGATACCTAGAGTGACTTTGCGGATTTTTTGTTTGATAACGCGTTCGGCATCGGCAATAGCGACCCGAATACTCTCGGCTGTTTCGTCAAAATTAATAATATAACCGCGACGTAAACCGCGGGAATTTTTTTTGACCATGGCTAAAATGGTTGGGACGCTATCGCCCTTTTTTACTTCGCACACGACCACTCGCAGGGAGCTCGTGCCGATATCGAGACCGGTGATTATTTGACGGGACATGAGAGGCGAAAAAATTGAAGAATTTTTCTTCTTCTTTATTCATTATACTGCCATGCGTCAATCCTTTCAAATGTAAACAGCCGTGGATAAAGAGAAAGAGGGTATGATCGAGCTCGGTGTGAGAATATTTGGGAGCTTCAGCTCGGGCTTGAGTTAGATTGATCACAATGTCGCCTTCCGTGGGACTGAGGGGAAAACTTAAAACATTGGTCGCGTAATCATGGTGGCGATAAGTTTTATTTAATTTTCGGCATTCCAGTGGCGAAACCAAAACGAGACCCAAAGTATATTTGGGTCCCAGGATTTTGGTAGCCACCTTGGCGAAGGGGAGCTGAGGAGTTTGAACCTTGAGCTTATTTACGAGTAAAAACATCCTTGATTTTGCCTAATTTGCGCAAGTGTTCATATTCGGCTCGGCGGGTCAGGCGTTTGAGGGCTTCTTTTTTTTGTTTGAGATCGGATTTGGCTCGTTCGGCATACTGGCTATTGCGAACTCGTTTGAGGGCTCCGGCGCCAGAGACCCGGCGCGAAAAACGGCGCAAGACGCTCGAGCTAGTTTCGTTATTATTTCGTTTGACTTCAATGGCAGACATAGTGAGGAGATGTTAGCACATTAAACATTCTTTTTCAAGTAATCGGCCAATTTGTCGATTTTGACGGTTTCTTGGGAGCGATTGTCCATATTACGGATAATGACGGTATTTTCCAAGGCTTCTTTTTGACCCAAAATGATCACGAATGGCACCCCCAGCTTTTCCGCCAAGGCTAATTGGATTGATAAGGAATCTTTGGACAGAGATTGAGCGAGGGGGATTTTAACTTTTCGGAGAGCTTCAATCACTTCAAAACTTTTTTGTTTGGCGTCTTGGCTTAATTGAATAAAAAAGACTTTAGGTTTTTTGATAATCCGCGGTGTCAGTTTGGCATAATCCGGTTGCATTAAAACTCGATCGACGCCGATGCCGGCGCCCACGGCCGAGACTTCTTTTTTACCGGACAGAATTTTGGCTAGGCCATCGTAACGGCCACCACCGGCCAGAGCCAAAGCGGGGCTTTGATCTGTTAAATCACCCGCTTTTTTAGTGGTGACGATTTCAAAAACGGTCCGAGTATAATAATCCAATCCGCGCACCAAGTTGCTGTTGATTTCATAAGGAATATTCATTGACTCCAAGTATTCCAGCAATTCTTTGAAATGAGTTTTACAGGCTGGGCAGAGGGAAGCCACTGATTCTGGGGCACTGTCTTTGATGGGCTGACAGAGTGGATTTTTACAATCGAGTAAACGCAAGGGGTTGGTCTTGAGACGTTCGCGACAATCAGGGCAAATATCCTTGAGATGTTTTTTGTAATAGGTAGTCAATTCTCGGCGATAGGTATTGCGACATTCGCTATCGCCGATGCTGTTGACCTGGAGGTTGATATCTTTGAGGCCGGATTCTTTCAAGATGGTATAGACCAACATAATGATCATGGCGTCGGCGATGCTTTTCTTGGTACCCAAAACTTCCAAATTGAATTGATAGAATTGGCGATAGCGGCCTTTTTGAGGATTGTCGTGGCGGAAAACCGGACCGAAAGAATAAAACATGACCGGCTGGGGCCAGGCTTGCATACCGTGTTCAAAATAAGCGCGCATTACCGGCGGGGTGCCTTCGGGGCGCAGGGCCAAATGATCACCACCTTTGGTTTTCAGGGTGTACATTTCTTTAGTGATGACATCAGAGCTTTCGCCGGAACCGCGATTGAAGAGCTCGGCTTTTTCCAGGATTGGAGTTTCGATCGGTTGGAAACCATAATAAAGAGCCACTTCGGCGGCTTTTTCAAAAAACCCTTGCATTAAGTGAAAGTCTTCGCCGATCAGGTCGCGCATCCCTTTAGGTGATTGCAAGAGATCATCGCGATTACTTTGGCGGGTGCTTTTTTTAGGATCTTTCATATAAATAAATTGATTATAAAATTAGGGTTGATTTTGGGCGGGGGCTCGGCCGGGCAAGTAATTGATTCGAGATAAAGGTAATAAGCGGAGCCAAGCTCGGCCCCGGATCAAGTCGATTTTGACCGGACCCCAAGCTCGCGAATCATAACTTAATTGGCGGTTGTCACCGACCACGAAATATTCGTCGGCTTTGAGGGTGATGTCGGTGATATCAGAAAAAGTTTTGCCTTGAGCATAAGGTTCGTTGAGGGCCTGCCAAGTTTGGTCGGCTTGTTTAATTAGAATTCGATTATTTTTAATAGCGATGGTTTCGCCTGGTAAACCGACAATACGTTTAATGAAAAAAGTGGACGGATTTTTGGGGTAACGGAACACGATTACTTCACCCCTGGTAGGTGAGCGAAAGAGATAAGATAATTCATCGACAATCAGGTATTCATTTTCCAGAAAAGTGCTCTCCATCGAACCACCGTGGACGATAAAGGGTTGGGCGATGAAGGTGCGAATCGGGACGACAATAATCACGGTTAAAATGACAAATTTAACCACCTCCCAGAGGGAGTTGTGGAATTTATTTGATGATTTAGGCTCAGGGTGGGACGCTACTATCGAGGCCGAGTTTTGAGTTGGCTTCGGGGCTTCGGGGACTGAGAGTTTTTCGGGTTCCATCGGCAGTATTTTACCTGACATTTTGGCTTGACGCAAGCCCCAACACCTTTTCTGGCATTGTGCCTATGTTTTTAAAAATAATAGGAAGATTTTAGTAGTTAGCGATATGGACAATTTAAGTGGATAGACTGGAATTTGGCACAAAAAACTATGCCAGAAAAGGTGAGGGGGCAAGCCTTTCCTGAGCTCAAAACTCAAAACTTAAAACTCCAAAACTTAAACTAGAAGCTTCAAACTTTAATCTTAAGCTTTACGTTTTGCGCTTTAGGCTTTAAACTATCTGCAATGGCTTACTTAATTGTCGGGCTGGGGAATCCCGGGACCGAATACGAACAAACTCGTCACAACGCTGGCCGGCTGGTTTTAATGGCTTGGGCCAAGGCTTACCAAAAATCGGGTGATTTGAGTGACTGGAAATTGGATAAAAGCAGTCAGGCCCAGAAGGCCACTGGGGAAGTGGCCGGGGAAAAGGTGACTTTGCTTCTGCCGGAGACTTTTATGAATAAATCCGGGATCAGTCTGAAAGACAAAATTAAAAATCCTAAACAAGCCGAGAAACTAATCGTCATTCATGATGATTTGGATTTGCCTCTGGGCTCACTAAAAATTTCTTTTAATCGGGGTTCGGGTGGTCACAAAGGCTTGGAATCGATTATTCGGATGCTCAAAACTAAAGCCTTTATCCGCTTGCGGGTCGGGATTTGTCCGACCACACCGAGTGGTAAGCCGAAAAAGCCGGGGGCGGACAAGATTTTGGATTTTATTATTGGACCTTTTAAAACGCCGGAGCAAGAGGTGTTGAAAAAAGTGTTGAAGCAAAGTTCGCAAGCCTTGGATTTGTTGGTGGGCGAAGGACGGGAAAAGGCGATGGGAGAGATAAACTAATTTAAAATTTAAAAATCAAAATGGAAAATTTGAATTTGGAAGCAACCGTGGAAAGCAAAGTTTTTCGGGCTTTGGCTGCGGTGGAAAATCAGCGTTTGAATTTAGAAACTAAAGGTAAAGCCCTGGGGGTCACACTTAGGACTAAGATCCTCCGATCTCTAACTGCCGGCCTAGTGGCTGGGGCGTCCTTGCTGGAAATGGGTTGTGGGGCGAAAGAAGTTTTATCTTCCGACACTCAGACTCCTCACCAAGAAGATCGTTTCGAGCGAGCTGAACGAAAAATGGATCAGGAACAGGCGGAGCGAGATAAGGTGCGAACTTTTCTTAAAGATCAAGGTTTTGAAGTTAAAGACAGTGATACCATTGGTTTCCAAAAGCTTAATGGTCAATTGTCTCTAATCACCGTAAACGGCCAAGAAGTTTGGAAAGATTCGAATAACCAAAAGCCGCTGGTTCAATTTGAGCAAGGACCAACTGGTCAGCAGCCGGCCCCGGAGCAGAAAACTAATCCCGACGCGGCTAATTTCCTCTAATTTTTATGACTGACTTAGATTTAAAACAAGATATTCTCAAGCGCTTAGATTTGGCGGATTTGGCGCTAGCTGATCAAGATAAGATCCTTAATCAATTGGAGGAAAATATTTTGGCCCAATTGCATTTGGCGATTATCGAAGCTTTGCCGGAAGAGAAACGTGTCACTTTGGCGGATCTGGATGAAACAGCAGCCGAGCAAATTTTCCAAGCTCACTTGAATCCTGAGTTGATTAAACAGGTGGCGACTGGAGTGGTGGCGGATTTTAAGGAGAGGATGAAGTAGTAATCAAGTAAGTGATAAGCAGAAAAGAAATCCCCGCTTTTTTCGCTCGCGAAAAAAGCGGGGATTAAAAAATTGAGCCAAAAAAACCGCCCAGTTTGGCGGGAAAAAAAAAGGCCCCGGGCGTGTCCGCGAAATAAAATCGCATACGCCCGGGGCCTTAGTCTCCTTTGGTCGCGCCACTCATTCGAGATGGCGCGACCGTTCATCGTGGCCGGGGCCGTGGTCGCTTAGGTGACCAGGGCGTCGGCCGGGGAAGTCGTCGTGCCGTCAATCAAAATGTATTCGGTGGAACGGTGACGCTTCGGCGAACTTCGATGCCTCATTGGAAATTCCTCCTGTAGAAAGATCACGTTGGGCCACTGGCTTGAAACGGTCGTCTCAGCCACCCCAACTCTTTCAGCTTAGCAGGTTCGACAAGTTTTGTCAAGTGTTTGGCGGGTGGGGGAGGGGGACCACGAAAAAATGGCTCTGGAGAGCCATTTTTTCGTGGAGTTTAGAATTTTATGTAATCTTTACTTTGTTCGGCTTTGTGTTATTTAACTTCCTTTCTT
>CAYHUF010000002.1:0-8611 GCA_964359775.1 uncultured Candidatus Saccharibacteria bacterium | reverse complement strand
TACTCTCCTTTACTTCTTTTTCCGGCAAAGTGACGGAACCGAAGACCAAAGTCATTTTCTGGGTTTTTGGTTCAAACAAATTGATGGTAAAAGTGTAAGTTTTACCTAATTCCAAAGTCTGACGCAAGTCTTCCTCGTTTTTAAATTCGGAGATATGGACCAAGCCGGCCACGCCTTCTTCAATGCTGACCAAGGCACCGTGTTTATTGTGTTTGATTACCACGCCTTTGACGATATCACCACGTTTGAACTTTTTCTCGGCTTCCATCCAAGGATTGGGTTTGAGGGCTTTGATCGACAAGGAAATCTTGTCATCTTTGATTTCGATAATCTTAGCCTTAACCTTTTCACCCAGTTGGAAAATTTCCCGGGGGTTTTCCACCAAGGACCAGTCGATTTCCGAAATGTGCACTAAACCTTCGAGGCCGTCTTCGATTTTTAAGAAAATTCCGAAATCAACCGTCCCAGTCACCTCTCCTTCGACGGTGTCGCCGAGACCGTATTTTTCGATCAAGGAGCGCTTGGCTTTGTTGTCCTGGCTCTTTTCGGAGAAAATCAATTTGTTTTCGCGCGGATCAGCAGTAATGATGGTGACGGTCAGCATTTTGCCCACCAGTTTGCGCAATTCATCGGCAATCTTGTCTTTGTCGCCATCAACGATACGGGGATAATGTTCGGTTTTTAGTTGGGAGGCGGGAATAAAGCCATCAATACCCTGCCATTCCAAAATCAGACCACCTTTGTTGGCGTCTTTAATTACTAAATCAAAACCAGCTTTTGATTTAATCGCCTTTTCTGCTTCGCCCCAGACCAGGGCTTGGCGGGCTTCCTTGAGAGATAATTCAATATAACCTTCCTCCCCTTCCAGGGTGACCACTTTGGCCGTGACAAGATCGCCAATATTAATTTTTTTGATGACGTCGCGAGCGTTTAAGTATTCTCGGCCAAAAATCAAACCAGTCCCAAAAGGTGGGATTTCAATATAAAGGGCTAATTTTTCTTTGGCGATTACTTTACCTTCAACGAGAGCACCTTGCTCTGGCAACAAGGGGGAATTCTTTACAATTTCCTCCATTATAACTCTGGCTTCAGTACTAGGTTTAAAGTCTTCTCCGCCGGTTGGTAAGTCATTTTCGAGTTCCAAGCCGGGGTTTTTAAGATCAGTATCCATAAAACTTGATTGATAATTTCGGGTTTGACCCCTTAATTGGCGTCTCTATCAATAGGATTTTGAATCGGGGAATCCCTGTTCAGCCCTAATTGAGCGTCGCCAATGATTAACTAGTAATTGGGCCATTATAGCCAAATTGGTAGATTTTGCAATCTAGACAAATTTTGTTATAATTCGACTATGATTGTGAATTATCTCGGCCAAGCTTTCATTAAAGTCCAGCTTGGGGATCTAACTTTGGCTTTTAATCCGATTTCCAAAGAATCGGGTGCTAAATTGAGTCGCTTTGTGGCGGATTTGGCTCTAGTATCTTTGGATGTTCCAGAGGCTAATGGCATCGAGTCAGTCACCTATTCTAATAAAACTCCTTTTGCGATTGATGGCCCGGGTGAATACGAACGAGGTGGAATTTTTATCCGCGGTTTTGCTTCCGAGGGTGAAGGGGCCAGTCAAAATACGATTTACACTTTGACGATTGACGGTATCAATATTTGTCATTTGGGTTTGCTTAAAAATCCGGCTCTGCCGGCGGATACGGTTGAAGACTTGGGAGCGATTGATTTGCTTTTTGTCCCCATTGGTGGTGGCCAAGTTTTGGATCCAAAGGCCGCCGCCAAATTGGCCACCAGTTTGGAACCCAAGATGATTGTGCCGGTGATGTGCGATTTGGATGATGGTTCGGCTTTAAAAATTTTTCTTAAAGAAATTGGCGGGGGAGGTGATTCTCTCGACAAATTGACGATCAAGCGCAAAGATCTAGAAGGCAAGGAAGAAGAAGTAGTGGTTTTGAAGGCGGATGTCTAAAAGTTTATGAATTTAACCAACCATCTCAACCAATTGCGAGATAAACCTGACTTGGAAAAGAGTCGAATCGCTTTTTTTTATGCTAGTCTGATTACCGGCTTGATTTTTATCGTCTGGCTTTTTTCTCTGGCCATCTCTTTGGGTAATCTTGGCCGAGCCGAACCCGCTCCCATTGCGACTCCTCCAATTTCCAATATTATGACCAGTAATACTAAACCCAGCCCTTCTTGGTTTAGCCAGCGGGTGGTGGAGACTCGGGATTTTGTTGATTCGGTTGGCCGAGGGGCTAGGATTGCCGGAACTAAGCTTAAAATTATTCTTAAATAAATTTTATGGCTCGCGGACGAGATTCTAAAAAAAATAATAAAGACCAAACCGAGATTCCAGTGGTCAAGGATTTTTCCTCGGACCGGATTTTGCCGATTGATATCGTCAAAGAAATGCGGGATTCTTATCTCGACTATTCCATGTCCGTCATTGTTGGCCGAGCTTTACCGGATGTTCGCGATGGCCTCAAACCAGTCCACCGCCGGATCCTTTTTTCGATGAATGAATTAGGTTTAAACGCTTCCAGCCGTTTTCGAAAATCGGCGACAGTGGTTGGAGATGTCTTGGGTAAATATCACCCTCATGGAGATGCCGCTTGTTATGATGCGATGGTCCGAATGGCTCAAGATTTTGCCATGCGTTATCCACTGGTGTCCGGTCAGGGAAATTTTGGATCAATTGACGGGGATTCTGCGGCGGCAATGCGTTATTGCGTCATCGGGGAGACCCTTTTGCCGACTGATCAAGGTCTGTTGCGCGTGGAGGATATTTCCGAGTCTAAGGAAGAAGATATTAGCATCTCGATTTTATCTAAAGACAAACAAATTAACACGGCTTCAAAATGGTTTGACAGCGGAGAACACGAAACGAAGATTATCACGACTGCCAAAGGCTTCACTCTGCAGGGAACTCATAATCATCCGATTTTGGTCTGGGCGGCGCGAACAGAAAAAACGAAATTGCCTGGTTTTAGTTGGAAATTATTGTCCGACATTGTGATCGGTGACATTGCTGTTATTGATAGAACGCCTGATGCATTGTGGCCGGAGGAACAGCTAGAACTTGAGTCATACACCCCGATTCCTAAAAACAAAAGAACCCAGATAAAAATATTACCTAAAACTTTGGATGAAAATCTGGCCGGCATTCTGGGTGCTTTGGTGGCGGAGGGAAATATCAATGAGCACAAACTGGAATTTTGCAACAGTGATGCCGATTGGGTGGCTGATTTTAAGCAAGCCTGGGAAAGGACTTTTCCCGATACTCGATTACATCTTTTTAACAAAGCCCCTTCTTCGTTCGGCAAAAAACCCTATTATCGTGTGGAAATTCATTCCCGATATGTCATTGAATTTTTACGTAATCTAGGATTGCGACCGGTGAAATCCGCCAGTAAGGATATCCCCAGTGCCATTTTACGTTCACCCAAAGCCGTGGTGGCAGCTTTTTTGCGGGCCTATTTTGAGGGGGATGGCAGTATCAGCCAGAGTGGGAGAATGACGGAGTTGTCGGCTATTTCCACTAGCGAACAATTAATCAAACAATTGCAGATAATCCTGCTCCGCTTCGGTCTAGTCTCGACCAAAAGGTTTGATGCTTATCGTCGGACTCACAAACTCTATATCCGCGGTTTGAAAAATTACAAAATCTTTAATCAGGAAATCGGCTTCTTGTCGATCCGCAAGCGCCAAAAAATCGAAACCGTAATCAATCGTTCATCACGGGAATCGTCGCTGACGGATTTTATTCCCTTTGTTAGCGATTTCGTCCGTTCGCATTTAGCCGGGGATTATGAGGGGAGAGAATTTGCCCTGAAACATAATTTTGACCGCTTCTCCAATCTCGAGTCAAATGGTCAGACTGTGCTCTTGGCGATTGAACCGCAGCTTCGCTTGCAGACCCGGCAGATGTTTGAATATTTACTCGAATCTAATTATGTCTTTGAGCCGGTGGCCGAGATTGCTGATGGGGGCATCCAGCGGGTCTTTTCTATTCGTGTCGACAGTCAATGCCATTCTTTTATTGGGAATGGTTTTATCAATCATAATACAGAGGCTAAAATGGCCCGGCTGTCCGGTGAGCTTTTACGCGATATCGACAAGGAGACCGTTGATTTTGTTCCTAACTACGACGGCTCGCGCCAGGAGCCGACCGTTTTCCCGAGCGCCATCCCGAACTTGCTTTTGAATGGAGCCATGGGGATCGCGGTTGGGATGGCGACTAAAATTCCACCTCACAATCTCGGCGAACTATTGGACGCTCTACAACATTTGGCCGATCACCCCGAAGCCACGACTGAAGATTTGTTGGAATTTGTGAAAGGGCCAGACTTTCCGACCGGGGGCTTGGTTTTTAATGTTGGTGATATCCGTCATGCTTATGCTACCGGCAAGGGTGGGGTGGTGACCCGTGGTGAAGCGGAAATTGTCGAGAACAAAGCCGGCAATTTTCAAATTATCATTTCTTCAATTCCTTACCAGGTTAATAAATCCGAGTTGATTGTGACGATTGCTGATTTGGTTCGAGATAAAAAATTGGAAGGAGTGCGTGATATTCGCGATGAGTCGACCAAAGAAATCCGAGTGGTAATTGATTTAAAAACCGGTGCTCAACCGCAAAAAGTCCTCAACACCATTTATAAACACAGTGATCTGGAGACGACTTTTAATTACAATATGCTAACTTTGGTCGAGGGAGTACCACGCCTCTTATCTCTACGTTCGATTTTGGAAGAATTTTTGGCCCATCGCCAGGTAATAGTCACTCGCCGGACCAAGTTTGATTTGCGCAAGGCCGAGGAGCGAGCTCATATTTTGGAAGGTTTGAAAAAAGCCCTTGATCATATTGATGAGATTATCAAATTGATCAAGAAATCCAAAGACGCCGATACGGCCAAACTTAATTTAATTAAAGAATTCAAATTTTCCGAACTGCAAGCGGTGGCCATTTTGGAAATGCGTTTGCAAAAATTGGCTGGTTTGGAACGGGAGAAAATCGAGGATGAATTGGCCGAAAAATTGGCTTTGATTAAAGAGCTGAAAGCGATTTTGGCCGATCCTAAGCGAGTCTTGGCGATTATCAAACAGGAATTTACCGAAATTAATGAAAAATATCGTGATGTTCGTCGGACCAAAGTGATCAAAGGGGGAGTCAAGGAAATCAACCAAGAAGACTTGGTGCCGGAAAAAGAAGACGTCCTGGTTTTGACCGCGGGGGGTTATATTAAACGGACTGATCCGAGTGAATATCGTTCCCAGCGCCGAGGCGGAGTGGGCGTGATTGATTTAAATATGAAAGAAGAAGATTTTGTCACCAATCTAATTACCGCCAATACCCACGACGACCTACTGTTCTTTACTAATCGGGGCAAAGCTTATCAAATCAAAATGTATGATGTGCCGGAGGGGAAAAAGGCTACTCGCGGGAAATCGATTATGAACTTTTTGGCCTTGGCTGATGACGAACAGGTGACCAGTATTTTGCCAATGCCGAAAGAATCAAAACAATTAAAGTTTTCTTTGATGTTGGTGACCAAAAATGGCGTGGCCAAAAAAGTGGCGGCTGATTCGTTTAAAGATGTTCGGCGGAACGGGATTATTGCCATTAAACTTGAGCTGGGCGATCTTTTGTTGTCGGTTTGTCCGGTGGAGAAAGGGGATCAATTGATTTTGGCTTCTCAGCTCGGCCAGTCGATTCGCTTTAAAGAAACCGATGTTCGAGAAATGGGCCGATCCGCCGGTGGAGTCCGAGCCATGAAGCTTAAAAAAGGCGATTGTATTATCGGCGCGGAGCGAATTTTAGCCGAACTGAAAGATGGCTCTTTCTTGGTCATGTCCAGTACCGGTTACGGCAAGAAAACGGCCCTGAAAGAATTTAAAATTCAAAAACGGGGTGGTTCGGGCATTAAAGCCGCCAATGTCACCAAGAAAACCGGTAATTTGATGGTGGGGAAAGTTTTGGACGGCAGCCAACAAGAAATTGTGGCCATTTCCAAGTTGGGTCAAGTTATTCGAACAGCTTTGGATGAGATTCCAGCTATCGGCCGTTCGACTCAAGGGGTGCGGATTATGAAATTACGTGAAGGGGACAGTATCGCTTCGCTGACTTGCCTCTGAGGGTAGTATGTAGTAGATAGTATTTAGTATAAAAACACGAGCCAAACTCCCCCGGTTTAATTCGGCAAAGCCGAATTAAACCGGGGGAGTTTGCTATATACCATATACTATTTCCTTCATACTACTCAAGCCTATCCCCAGTTTTAAGTTTTTATACTACATACCATATACTAAATACTATATACTATGTAGTATATGGCTTTTGCTAATCCAGATTTGGCTTTGCGAGAATTCAATCTTCATACCGGTGAAGAAGTAGCTGACTTCGGCGCTGGCGCCGGGGCCTATACTTTTGCGACCGCTCGGGCGGTCGGACCGGATGGCCGAGTCTACGCGGTGGAAATTCAAAAAGAAATTTTAGAACGAATTACTCGGGAAGCCCTTAGTCTGGGACTCCGGAATATCCACCCGATTTGGGGCGATATCGATTTGGTTGGTGGCGTGAAGTTGGCCGACCACTCGGTGGATAAAGTTATTATCGCTAATGTTTTTTTCCAGGTTGAAGATAAATCCATTTTGGCGACTGAAGTTAAACGGCTATTACGTCCAGGTGGCCGGGTCTTGATTGTTGATTGGACTGCTTCTCATGGCGGACTCGGCCCGACCGCCAACCAAGTTGTTCGTGCTTCAGCCACCGAAGAAATTTTTAAAACGGCCGGCTTTAGTAAAATTAAAAATTTCGAGCTAGGGGATTATCATTACGGTTTAATTTTAGCTAAAGATTTAAAATAAGATGAATTATTTTCAAACTATCCTCCTCGTCATTTTCGGTTTTGCTTTAGTGATTGGCCTCTTGGTTTTTGGCGGAATTTTACCCGGTTTTCGAGCCCCCCAAGGTGGTTCAGGCGGAACCCTGGTTTTATGGGGGACTTTGCCAAAAGACAAGGTGGATATTATTTTGGCGGATGTTAACAAACAATACGAAACTTCTTTTAAATTAGTTTATGTGGCCAAAGATCCGGCTCTGTTTAATGCCGATTTAGTGGAAGCTTTGGCTACCGGTCAAGGTCCGGATATTTTCTTTTTCACTCATGAATCGATGGCGACTAATGCCAACAAAGCTTCGCTGGTCCCCTACGCTTCTTATTCGGCTCGAGTCTTTGCTGATACTTTTGTGTCCGGGGCCAGTATTTTTCAAACTAGCAAAGGTTTGATGGCCGTTCCTTTTTATGTCGATCCCTTGGTGATGTATTACAATAAAGACCTTTTGACTAATGCCGACTTGCCGGAAGTGCCAACCAATTGGCCGGCGATGCTGATTGCCAACAAAGCTTTAGTCAAAATCGATCCTCAGGGAAATATTGGTCAGAGCGCTGTTTCGTTTGGTGAATTTGCCAACAACAAAAATGCTAAAGAAGTTTTGAGTTTATTGATTCTTCAATCCGGCAATCCGATTGTTGGTCTAGATGCCAGTGACAAACCTCAAGGCAGCTTGGGGCAAAATTCAGTCAGTAACGGCCTCGCGCCCGCGCGCTCGGCCGTCGACTTCTTCACTCAATTTGCCAATCCGGCCAAGACTGTTTATACCTGGAACCGCTCCCTACCAGAAGCTTCGACCGCTTTTATCAACGGCACCTTGGCCTTCTATTTTGGTTTTGGATCGGAAACCACCAGTTTAGCCACTCGCAACCCTCATCTCTTTTTTGATCTAGCTCCCGTGCCTCAGCGTAATGAAGCCGGGACCCGTCGACTGACTTTTGGTCGTTTTACTGGTTTGGCGATTTCAGTGCAAAGCCAGAAAACCGCTTTTGCTTGGCAGGCGGTCCAAATCTTGACTGGGTCGGCTTACGCTGGGCGTTTTGCCTCTTTAGCTCAGGCTTCGCCGGTTCGACGCGATCTTTTGACGATCGGCGATTCGGATCCCCGGCGCGCCGTCATTATCAAGAGTGGACTGATCGCCAGCGCTTGGCTTGACCCCAACCCGGTAGCGACCAAAAAAATATTTTCTGATATGATTAGTTCAATTATGACCGGCTTGGCTGATTCCGGTCAGGCGATCAATACCGCCGCTTCCGAATTGTCCAATCTTTTTAATCAAAACAATGGCTAAATCAAAATTACCAATCTTCGTTCAGTTTTTCATTTTTAGTCTGGTTTTTTTAATTCCGTCGATTAGCTGGGCCACTTCTTATTTTATTACTTGCGATGGTCCGCAGGGGATTGAAAGTGGTGTGCCTTGCAGTCTCGGTTCTTTGTTGGACAAGGAGGGACTTCTTAATCATATCGTTGATTATACGATTAAATATCTCTTGACCCCGATTGCCACGATTGCCATTTTGTATGCGGGGATCAGGCTAGTTTTACCTAATGATCGTCCCGAAGTAAAAACCGAGATGAAAAGACTGCTTAAAACTGTTGTTTTGGGGATGGTCTTGGTCTTTGCCGCGTATTTAATTGTCCAAGCTGTCATCACTGGCTTGGCCACCGATCAGACCGAACCGGGCCGGGCCGCTCTGCAAATTTTTAATAGTAA
>CAYHUF010000001.1:16730-23486 GCA_964359775.1 uncultured Candidatus Saccharibacteria bacterium | reverse complement strand
GCCTTATTTTTTGGTGGTGTCTGATTTAATCAAAAGCGCCAATGCCAAAGGCATTTTCACCAACACGCGAGGTTCGGCCGCCGGTTGTTTTGTGGCCTATCTGACCGAGATTACCAACGTCGATCCCCTTTACTACAAACTACCCTTCGAACGCTTCCTTAATATCGACCGGCCCTCACCGCCCGATATCGACATGGACTTTGCCGATAAACGCCGAGACGAGATTATTGACTATGCTCGGGAAAAGTATGGTGAAAATCATGTGGCTCAAATCGGCACTTTCGGTTCGATGATGGCTCGCGGAGCCGTTCGCGACGTAGCTCGAGCTTTGGGTTACGCCTACACCATCGGCGATCGACTATCCAAACTGATTCCGCTTGGTTCCCAAGGTTTTGCCATGACGATCGACCGGGCCCTTAAAGAAACGCCGGAACTGCAAGAAATTTACGACAAAGAGGAGGATGCCAAAATTATTATCGACCTGGCTAAAAAAATCGAAGGCGGGGCCCGGCACATTAGCGTCCACGCCGCCGGCGTCGTGATAGCTCCCACCGCCATCACCGATTTCGTGCCGGTCCAATTCGACCCCCACGGCGAAAAAATTATTACTCAATACGATATGCATTCCGTCGAAGATGCCGGTTTGCTCAAGTTCGACTTCCTTGGTATCCGCAATCTTTCCATTCTGGAAGACTCGATTAAAATCGTTCGAAAAACTCGGGGCATTAAAGTTGACCTCAATAATATTCCACTGGATGACGAGAAAACTTTCGCCATGTTGGCCCACGGCGACACCATCGGCCTCTTTCAATTAAACGGCGCTGGCATGACGCGCTGGCTCAAGGAACTCAAGCCGAGCACCATCTTCGATATCAACGCTATGGTCGCCCTCTATCGCCCGGGCCCGATGGAAATGATCCCGGAATATATTAAACGCAAGCATAATCCCCGCTTGGTTAAATATCTCGATCCGCGCTTAAAAAATATTTTGGATCATTCTTTCGGCGTCATTACTTACCAAGACGACGTCATGTTGGTGGCCATTCAGCTGGCCGGCTACTCTTGGACCGAAGCTGATAAGTTGCGCAAAGCCATGGGTAAAAAAATTCCTAAAGAAATGGAGGCTCAAAAAGAAAAACTCCACGCCGGCTTGCTGGCCAACGGCATGACTGAAGCCAAAGCCAAAGAACTTTGGTCGCTGATCGAACCCTTCGCCGCTTATGGTTTCAACAAAGCTCACGCCGCTTCCTATGGCCGAGTGGCTTACCAAACTTCCTATATGAAGGCCAATTTTCCGGGGGAATATATGACTGCTGTCTTGTCAGCCGAATCTGGTGACGTAGAAGAGATTGCAGTCATTATTAGTGAATGTAAAAAATTGGATATCCCGGTCTTGCCACCGGACGTCAATGAAAGTTTTGGCGACTTTGCGGTCATCAAAGCCGGCTTGGGTGATTTGTCAGCCCTCACTCCCGAGGCAACCACCATGGCTCGTCGTTTCCAGCGCGAACGCGACACGATTCGTTTCGGTCTCTACACCATTAAAAATCTGGGGAAAGAAATTTCAGATTTCATTGTTGATGAACGCAAACGAGGGGGTCATTATCTTTCCTACCAAAATTTCTTGGAGCGCGTGACTCACAAAAATATGAACAAGAAATCGCTGGAAGCCTTGATCAAATCCGGGGCCATGGATTCGCTCGGTGAAGAACGTGGAGCCATGATCGCTAATACCGAAGAAGCGCTGGCCTACAACAAAGAAAGCGGGTCTAAAAATATTGATCAAATTTCTATTTTTGGCATGATGGCCGATACTTCAAGCGTCCCAGCCTTGAAATTTAAAACGGCTGAACCAGTACCGATGAAATTAAAATTGGCCTGGGAAAAAGAATTGCTCGGTTTGTATCTGTCCGGTCACCCACTGGAAGAATTCAAGGACAAGTTTGAGAAGGCTGAACATAATATTCGTTCGATTAAAACTCTCACCGAAAATTCCGTGGTCATCGTGGGGGCGGTAGTGGAAACGGTCCGCGAGATTGTCACCAAAAAAGGCGACAAGATGGCCTTCGTCAAAGTAGCCGATTTTAACGATCAAATCGAAACCGTTTTCTTTAGTCGAACCTACAACGACAACCGCGAGCTAATCCAGCCGGATAAATGTTTGGCGATTAAGGGTAAACTATCGCTACGCAATGGCGAGCCAAGTATCGTGGTAGATAGTATTAAGGAGTTGGTTTGACAAAATTATATATTTAGATATAATTACTTCGGATTAAACAGGCCCTTAAAAATCTTCAACTCACATAAAATAGAAGGAGGACATCATGTCCAAAATAGCTTTGTTACAACCGAACGCAGATGAATGCTACGGTCATCGGCAAGGCTATGCCTCGTCGATACGACCACCGGAAACCGGCTTAGCTGTGTTGAGTTCATACATCACAACCAAAGCCCCAAGCCACGAAGTAGTTTGTCTTGATCCGAACAGAACAGATCGAGAAATAGCACTGGAAGCTTCTAATTGCGATGTCTTTGGCCTAACTGATTGGTTTTCAAACCATAAGCGAGTCATTGATATTGCCGAAAAGACAAAGAAACTTAATGACCGAACGGTCATCGTGGTTGGCGGTCCAAATGTTCCTGGTCTGGCTTCTTTACTTCTGCAAAAATACCCTTTTGTGGATTATGCAGTCGAGAGGGACGGCGAGGATACTTTTCTTGGCTTGGCCAACGGTGTTTCAATTAAGCAGTTACCGAATCTCTGGTACCGCGACAACGGTGTTCAATTCACCAAACCAGGATTCACTAACCTAAAGGAACTCCCTCTTTGGAACTTCGACTGTTTTCAAGCTCTGGAAGATCGTTTGAGTGAATATCAACAAGCAATCGCAATCAAGGGTAGCCAGGATTTTGATCCGTGGTTGGTACCACCAGTGACAATGTTTAGTTTTCGCGGTTGCATGAAGGCGGTCAAACAGGGTGTCTGTTCGTACTGCACTTCAGCGGAAACAAGAGGTCGAGCATTACCTCCAGATAAGTTCTGGCAACAAATCGCGCTACTTGAAAATCGCTACGGAGCCTCTGTTCTCTATGAAGCGGATGATATCTTCCCGGTTAGTGTCCAGAGAATGGAGCAAATTGCCCAAGCTAAACCATCTCAGGTCAAAACTCCGTCGATTCGAGCTTATGCTTACATGCCAGATTTCATCGAGTTAGATGAATCAAAGATAAAGAGGATGATCGCAGCACTTAAGACAATCGGTGTTTTCAATCTATTTTTCGGTGTTGAAAGTTATGGCATCGAACAAATCACGAAGGCGAACAAAGTTGCCGTGAGTATTGAGGATAGCGACAGAGTCATTAGGCAGTTAGGAGAAGCTGGGATTAAAACCACGATGGCATATCTACTAGGGTTGCCAGGAGAAACCCAACAAAGTCTCCAGAAAAACATTAATTCCTTGGAGATTCTCCTCGGCGGCGGGTTTGTTGAACGAGTCTATCTATCGATTGTCATGGCCCTTCGCGGGACACCGCTCTTTGAACAAATTAGTCGCCATCCACGAATCAATGCTGAATATCTAGAACAAACTGGCAAAGATTTGGCAACTGACGACTACCCGGACTACTCACAGCTTCAGCGGTTAAGTGTCCGACATTTGACGGGGATAGCGCCGATCGAGATAAATGATTGGCTCAGCCGAATGATCATTACTTGTGAACGGTACTTACCAGCTCATCGTGTTGGTGGTTTTCTTCTCAAGTCTATCTGAAGAAATTTGCCCCAGCCCTAGCGGAGATCCCGCTGGGGCTTTACTTTTTTAGAGCAAGATATTGATAGAAATCAGCACTGTCGTTATAAGTCGATTGATAATCACTGAACTGCTCAATTTCTTGAAAACTAGACTCTTGGATAAGTTTTAATAACTCCCCGCGTTTGAAGGGATACATTGTAAGATAACCCTTATTACAAGTTCTCTCATCTAGATATTCAAAACGTACTTCATCATCACTTATTTCAATTGGTTTTCCATGAACCCTATCGCCACAGTAAACATATTTAGCACTATAGTAAAATTCACCATTGAGAATTTTATCTTTATTATCAAGAATATATTGATAATTTCGTTCGTCTATAACTAAAATTCCACCTTTTTTTAAAATTCTTTTAAACTGACTTAGTGCTTTTAATTGGTCCTGTTTGGAAAATAAATAGGTTAAGGAATTTCCCAGCAAGACCACAGCATCGAAACTTTCTTCAGATAATTCAGTATCCAAGTTTCTCCAATCCAGAGTGGTAATTTTCAACTCTACTTTTTCTTCTTTGGCATTCTCTAAAGCTTTGTTAAGAAAGGTTTGATCTATTTCATTACTGATAACAACATAACTCTGTTTAAGTAAATAAATTGAGTCACAGCCATCACCAAGTGAAGCATCGAAAATTTTCTTGACGTTATACTTCTGAAATTGGTTTATTAAAAAATTATTTTCACCAACTCGACGTTTATCCCAATCGATAAATTCTCGCCACATATTGACGAGGTCTTGGGAATTATAATTTTCTGGTACCAGATTATTTTTCATATTTCCTACAACAATACAATATTATAAAGAACTCATCAATTTTTCAGTTTGACAAAATTAAGTCTAGGCAATAAAATAAGCCTAATGAAGATTGGGGCGACTACCACTCGCCTACCCTGACGGGTTCTGCCCGAGGCAGACTAATTCGACTTAAGAAAGAGCTGGGCCCTGTGGAGTATGGCAAGCCACTCCACAGGGTGAAGAAACCAGGTGGAACCGCGAGCCCCCCGCCCGCCCTGTTAAAAACATAAAGCGCGATGTTTTTACCAGGGCGGGCGCTTTTAGTTAGTAATAATTTAGTTTAAAAATGGTTGGGCTTGCCTGCCTGCCGGTAGGCAGGGGTCTGGGTTTTTAAACTAAATTATTGTTAACTAAAACAAATTTTTATTTATAACTAATTAATCTATGGAAAATAACTTAGACAAAATTCGTCACTCCCTCGCTCACCTCTTGGCCATGGCCATTAAAGCCAAATTCCCGCAAGCCAAACTAGCCATCGGACCGGTGATTGAAAACGGTTTTTATTATGACTTTGATTTTAGTGGCGGAGCCGTCCCCAGCGAAGCCGATTTTGCCGAGCTGGAAAAAGCAATGAAGAAATTGTCCAAGCAAAATCTAAGTTTTGAACAGCAAGCCATCAGCCCCGAGGACGCTCGCATCCTCTTTGCTTCCGAGCCCTACAAACTGGAGCTAATCGAGGATTTAGTGAAAGCCGGTGAGAAATTGACCACATACACCAGTGGCGACTTTACGGATCTTTGTGCCGGCCCGCACGTGGCCAATACTAGCGAAATTGATCCGAAAGCCTTCAAACTCGACCGGCTAGCCGGCGCCTACTGGCGCGGTGATGAAAAAAATAAAATGCTAACCCGGATTTATGGGCTGGCTTTTACTACTCCAACTGAATTAACAGACCATCTAAAACAGCGAGAAGAAGCCGAGAAACGCGACCATCGAAAACTGGGTAAAGAATTGGAACTCTTTATGATCTCTGAAGAAGTCGGCAAAGGTTTACCTCTATGGCTACCTAACGGCGCGTTTATTCGCAGGAAACTTGAGGACTATATGTATAAAAAAGAATTAGCTGCTGGTTATAAATATGTCTACACACCCGTTCTTACACACAAAAAGCTTTATGAAACTTCTGGTCATTTAGCTCACTACCGAGAAGATATGTATAATCCGATCATGATTGAAGATGAAGAATACTATCTGAAACCGATGAATTGTCCGCACCATCACATGATTTATAAAAACAAACCGCTCTCCTACCGCGATCTCCCATTACGATTGGCGGAGTTCGGTTTGATTCATCGATTCGAACGGTCCGGGGTTTTGTCTGGTCTAATCAGAGCTCGTTGCTTCACCCAAAATGACTCACATATTTATTGTGCCAAACAAAATTTAAAATCGGAATTATTGAAGGTCTTAGAATTATTCAAGGAAGTATACTCGGATTTCCAGGTCAGAGACTATTGGTTCAGATTATCTCTACCAGATTTTAGTAATCAGGAAAAATATGGGGACATACAAAATAAAGAAATGTGGGAAGAAGCTGGCAGTGTCGCTCGTGAGGCATTAGAAGAATTCGGGATAAAGTATGTCGTCGGGGAAGGTGAAGCATCATTTTATGGACCAAAAATTGACGTCCAGATAAAGAACGTCATGAACAAAGAAGACACAATCGCTACAGCTCAGGTAGATTTTTATTCAGCTGGAAAATTTAATCTTGTTTTCACTAATCAAAAAGGCAGGGAGGAGCATCCCGTCATTATCCATCGCGCTATCATGGGTTCTTTTGATCGATTCTTTGCTTTTCTAATAGAACAGACGGGTGGAGCTTTCCCTGTGTGGCTTTCGCCGATTCAAGTCAAAATTTTAGCTATTTCTGAAAAGCAAGGCAGCTACGCTAAAAAAGTTTTTGAGCAGATGAAAGAAAATAATATTCGAGTAGAATTAGATGATAATAATGAAAGTCTAGGCCGAAGAATCCGCAGATCCAAATTACAAAAATTACCTTACATAATTATAATAGGCGAAAAAGAAGTAGAAGAAAATCTAATTACGGTAGAAAGTCGTGACGGGCTTTCGGAAAAAATTACGACAGAATCTTTTGTCACCAAGCTCAAAACAGACGAGCACCTAAAAAGATTTTTCTAATCTTATTAAGTATTA
>CAYHUF010000001.1:12538-16720 GCA_964359775.1 uncultured Candidatus Saccharibacteria bacterium | reverse complement strand
TTTTTAACAAACGTCGACAACTCTGGATGCTCGGCTATCTTCAATTTTTGAATCGTGTATTAAATCGAGATCATTGATTCTTGTCATTATAAATATATTTGATGGATTATTTATGTCCGATTAAAGAAATGATTAATCGCGTCCTTATTGTTCCTACTTCATTTTCAGATATGACTATTTTTAATCCATTTAGTGTTAACGCAAGACTTAGCTCGACTTCATCGAAAATATATTGCATATGTTTTTCAACGATTTTACCATCAATGATAAATATATGCTCAAGATTATCCTCACTCAATGTCGAAACAACCTTGAGATTACCTTCTACTCGTGAATGAGAAAGATTTTTTTACCATTTAACCGATTTCTAGCTAAAGATTTTAGAAGTGTATCAATATACAAAATACCATTAGGCGACATCCTCTTGCGTATTCTAGAAAAGACATCACTTAATTCATCTGGAGAAACATAGTTAATTGAATTAAAGGCTATCGTCACTAGGTCAGTTTGCTTTGGTATATCGCTTTTTTGGAGTTTTCGACAAAAGATAGGAGTGTGGGGAAGGCGCTTCTCAAACAAGGTAATCATGTTAATTGAAGCTTCTTCGCAATGGATAGTCACAACGTTCCATTTCTTCAGAATAGCATCCGCCATAAGCCCCGTACCGCTAGCAAGATCAGCTATTATTACAGGAGGCTTCTTTAAAAAAGAAGCTATAAAATCTACAGTGGCGCCATAATCAAATCTATTACCTGCGATCTTTTTATCATAAAGTTCGGCAATAATTGTGAATAAATTCTCATTCATTTAATATGTTATTTAGTGATACTTGATATTGTTTTACTTGTATATTTGGATTCGTTTGAGTTTTCCATCTGTGAAGCCCCCCTTGATAATCGACGGCCTTACACTCTGGAATATAATTTGGAATGTTTATTGGCAAATGTGAAATACAATATCGAAAAATGTAGTTTACTGCCTTTAAATCTAGATTACCCACACATGGAACAAGGACTGGGACAGTTGCAACACCTTTCGCATAGACGACAACGATCATTGCAATTTCCTCTGAATCGCAGGAGACAACGACTGAGTATGAACTCATTCCCTGAGAAAGCCCTAGTAATATCTTCCTGTACTTACTTTTTGTTTCTTCGTTTTCAAAATTTGATCGCTTGGATTGTAATTTGTAAAAATTAGAACTTGCCTGAAAAATTCTTTCTAGGAAGACTTCGTCTAGATTTTGCCAACTCCATTGAGGATTATGACTCTCTATATACTTCTTTACCCTTAGAAGGTTGCGCTTACTCCAATGCCCCCCGCCAGAGAAATCTAGTGGATCAAAGCGAATAGGACAGCGTATCTTAGTCCCAGTTTCTCTTTTCCTATGAGGACAAGGCAAGGAATCGAAAGATTCTAGGTCAGATTCATTTACCTTTGTATATTCCATATCTTTTAATAATGAGCTGATCTCTTCTTGAGGCCCATTTACATAGAAGATATAATTATCTTCTATGCTGTCTCCGCCAAACCATACATTCTTCCCTGTTATGATATCTTCAGACAAAGGAATGATAATTTGAGGATTATCGATAGAGTCTGTAATGAATTTACGTTTTAAACCTAAGAAATCATTGAATTTCTGACGGAAATCAAATAAATCTGTCACTCCGTAATTTTCTCTTACTCGGCACATGAGCCAAAGTCTACGGCAATCTTCTTCTGATTCAATACACTTCATCGGTTTAGTATCTCCATTTTTAATTTATAAGCTTATTTTAAGACTAATTACTTGATAACATCCATGTCTCGTAATAAATCTTCGAGCCTAAAAACATCCTGCATAATTCCTAATGCGTCTGTTCCGATAATACCTATTTGGCCCCAACCGCCAGAAATTGTGATGAGCCTAACTTGTTCCATCGTTATAGCTTTTTTAAATACAGAATTTAATTTATTTACCGCCTCAGGCAATAAGGCATAGAAAACATCAAGGGGGACCTTTGTGGTTATATTTCTAGTCACCGCTTCTCCTTTTTCTCCGTAAACTTTTTGAGCTTGATCATATAGAGAATATGCTGTCTCGCAACCGTTAACCCGGGCATTATAATCTTGAACTGCCATTATGATTTTATCATTCCCAAACTTACCCCCGAGAGTTGCTATTGCTAAGTCCGCTCCACCACGAATCTGACCGTTTCGATATTTTTCTGAAGTGTTAACAGCTCCAACGTAATCTCTTAGGCCTTTTGTCATTAAGGCATAAATACCTCTAAGTTGGTCGCGCAAATCAGGGTTATTAATAATTCTGTAATCTGTCGATGTAATCATTTTTACTAAACGTTCCCACGTATTATATGAGCATATAAGATTTCCTCCCAAAGTTGTTCCATCTATTATTTGAAGTGAGACAGTGTCCCTGACACTACAATCTATCATATGAACAGATGTTGCCGTGATAAGTTCTCGTATTTTGTCATCATAAGGAAAAATGATTGTGAAATAATATGTGTGTGCTTCTATAATCCAGTCTCCTCCATTACTCCACATCTCTCTGGACCAGCGGATAATTTCTTGAATATTTGTTAGCGATTTTTCATATAACTCTAAAGCTTTACGAGAACATCCTTGTCTTAAATAATTATTGATTTGCTCCGTATCTTTATAATTCGTTAGTTCAATCGCTATTGATCCCTGGCTATCTCCATAAGTTCCTTGATTTGTCTTTATCTGCCCCATCGTCAGTAAATAACGTGTTGATAAGAACATCAATGACATCAGTAACTTTTCATGCAATTTTTCATAAGTATCTGGCCGAGTTATTAGATACCCAGGGACACAATCAGGGTGATAATTAATTTCCTCTGATGATTGTGACAATCTCCACTCCATATCTTGCATCTTATAAGGATCCTCCCAAAAACCAATATCCAAAACATCTTCAATGATTGGGTATTTAAATCCCTTCTTGTTTAACTGCTCTGCAGCCCCCGGAGAATTTGCATATATATCTAGATACATTACATCAGCCTTTTTAGCTAACAAAAATAAAACAATTTGAGTCTCTTCATCTAAATTGTAAATATCAATTAACGGGCCTCTTCCTAACTCATCTAACAACATATGCAATATTGAGGACCCGGGACTAATAATCATTAATAATAAAAGTGCATCTGATTTATAGTAAATATCTAAACCACGTAACACATTCCCGTCGGTCAAAGTCAATATCGTCTCTTCAGCTAAGTTTATTATGTTCGCGACACTCTTAGTCTTAGCCATTTCAAGACCAGATCTTGTACAGATAACAATGGTATCTCCTCCTGTGGCATTCCACATATCACGTCCCTCTATAGCTCCTGGCAAGTCAACGACATGACCTTGCATTTTAAATTTATAACATTCCATTTCTTGAGAAGAAATTGCTGAAGTAGCACCACCTAGGATGAGCCTCCATCTACCCTTATTTTTACTACAACATGGGACAAATACTCTTTTGGTAGATTCTTTTATTGTATTTAAATTAACCTCTATGATCTTCTCACAAACAGTATTTAGGACAGCAACTCTTTCGGTCTCGAGTGGATATGATTTTAGTCTAACCAAAACTTCTCTGCGTAAATTCAAAATTATTATATCTTGTGTCTCTGCCCTCATGACAACATCCTGCAATCTTAATCCGACGCCATCACTACAAAAACCTTTTTTTAATTTTAAAGTATTAAGGATCATTTTTGGTTTTAAAAAACAAATATGTGTGTTTAAATTTCTTGTTGAGTTTAATCAAAATAGCAAAAAAGCTTTAGCGTCTGATTAATTCTAAAACAAAAAACTAATCAGCAGGAGGTCTGTGGTTTTTCACTTCATATTTGTCTGTGAATATAACATTGCTCAGTTTTTTTGCAATAGTGAATATCTAGTTAGAAACCGAGAAGATGGTCCGAGACGTTTTGATTGAAGCCAAAATTCCTTATGTTGAGATTCCTGACGAAGCAGCTTTCTATGGCCCCAAAATTGATGTTCAAGTCTGGAGTGCTATCGGTCGCGAATTTACTTTGGCTACCAATCAAGTCGACTTCGCCGTCCCGAAAAAATTCGACCTGACTTACACTGACAGCAACGGCCAAGAGGAAACGCCGATTTGTATCCACCGCGCTCCACTCGGTACCCACGAGCGCTTTA
>CAYHUF010000001.1:0-12528 GCA_964359775.1 uncultured Candidatus Saccharibacteria bacterium | reverse complement strand
TCCTCATCGAGCACTACGCCGGAGCTGTCCCGACCTGGCTCGCGCCCATTCAAGTAGCTATCCTACCGATCTCGGAAAAACAACGAGACTACGCCAGAGACATTGAGCAAAAATTAAAGGCGGCGGGCATTCGAGCGGAATTAGACACAAGTGACGAAACCCTCGGCAAAAAAATCAGGGTGGCAAAAATGAAAAAAACTCCTTACCTGGTAGTCATCGGCGAAAAAGAAATCACCGACAATATTCTAACGGTGGAAAAACGCGAAGGTGGCAGTGAAAAACTGACCACTGAAGATTTTGTCGCTAAGTTGCAGGCCGAAATTAAAGAGCGCCAGTAATTGCCAAATTTTCCGCTTTTAATCAACCAAAAAACCGGCAAAAGAGAGAAGCGAGCCTGGTCGTTTAAATTAGCCTTGCGAGAAGTCTCCAAAAATTAGGGAGGCGAACAGAAAAAACCAACTGTTTGACGCCCCGCCAGGCTTTTGCTGGGACGGGGCGGAGTTTTGGTTTTTTCGTCGTGAAGCCGACCTTAATTTTTGAGAGGCTGGAGCACTCGGCTAATTTAAATGATTAGGCGAGCGCTAAATATCCAAATTCGCCATCCGGGCGTGGGATTGGATGAAAAGTTTGCGCGGTTCGACTTCAGAACCCATCAGCGTATCGAAAGTTTTGTCGGCTTCTTCGGCATCGTGGATATCCACTTTCTTTAGCATCCTCGTGGCGGGATTCATGGTGGTTTCCCACAGCTCTTCCGGATTCATTTCGCCCAAACCTTTGTAGCGTTGAATATGGACTTTGTTGGACCGAGCTTTGACCACTGCTTCTGCCTCTTCATTAATTTCCTCCGTCACCTCAGAGTTTTCTTCCTCTTCCTCGGCTTCCACCATCGGCGCCGATTCCAACTCCACACCTAAAGTTTTCAAAACTTCGGCTTTTTCTTCATCGGAATAAGCATACAAAGTTTCCTTACCTTTCTTAATTTTATACAGCGGCGGCTGGGCAATAAAAATATGACTATTGTCGATCAAGTCGCGATAATAACGGAAAAAGAAAGTCAACAATAAAGTTCGAATGTGAGCGCCGTCGACGTCCGCATCGGTGGCGATGATTAATTTGCGATAACGCAATTTGGAAATATCATACTGATCACCAATCCCCACCCCCATAGCGATGATCAAGGATTTAATTTCTTTAAACGCCAGCATCTTGTCGAGCCGGGCTTTTTCGACGTTTAAAATTTTACCTTTCAAGGGCAAGATGGCTTGGGTCCGGCGATCCCGACCTTGTTTGCTGGAGCCACCGGCCGAATCCCCCTCGACGATGAAGAGTTCGGCTTCATCGGAATCTCGAGTCTGGCAGTCGGCCAATTTACCTGGTAAGGTCATACCTTCCAGGGCGCCTTTACGGAGAACTGAGTCTTTGGCTGCTTTGGCTGCTTTGCGAGACTTGAGGGCTAACAAGACCTTGTTGACGATAGCTCGAGCTTCATCCGGCCGTTCCTCTAAATAAGCGTTGAAAGCTTCCCCAAAGACCGTTTCAACAGCCCCTCGAGCTTCCACCGAACCGAGCTTAGCTTTGGTTTGACCTTCGAATTGCGGGTCACGTAATTTGACGGAAATGACGGCCACTAGGCCTTCCCGGACATCATCACCGGTAAAATTACCCTCTGATTCTTTCAGATAATTATTTTTCTTAGCGTAGTCATTCAAAATTCTGGTCAGAGCGGTCCGGAAACCGGTCAGGTGAGTGCCTCCTTCCGGGGTAATGGTATTGTTGGTGTAAGAAATTTCTTTGGCATCAATATCGTCAACATATTGGAGAGCCGTTTCAACAGCCACGCCATTGGCTTCTTTTTCGACATAAAAAACTTCTCGATTGACCACCTTGTCTTTTTGATTATGGAATTTGATTAGCGACAAAAGTCCGCCTTCAAAGAAGAAGGACATCGAGGGCACATCGAGACCCAGCTCGCGTAAATAAAAACATTTATCTAAATCGATCTTACCAGTATAAGCTCGAGCATCAATCACTCGAATCCGCAGGCCTTTGACCAAATAAGCCTGACTGCGAAGGTGACTGACAATTTTATGCCAATCGTAAATCGTTTCCGAAAAAATAGTCGGATCAGGTTGGAAAGAGATGATCGTGCCATGCAGTTTGGACGGAGCGACTTTTTTGGCGTTGTACTGCTTCTTGCCGATCTTAAATTCCTGGATCCATTTGCCGCCGTCACGATGAACTTCGGCTTTAAGCCAAGTTGATAAAGCGTTGACCACCGAAGCGCCGACCCCGTGCAGACCGCCGGAAATATTGTAGCCGCCTTCGCCGAATTTACCGCCGGCGTGAAGAATAGTTAGAACTGTCTCCAGAGTGGAGACTTTGGTCTTCTTGTGAATCTCCACCGGGATGCCGGTACCGTTGTCGACGACGCGGACGGCTTCGCCTGGCAACAGAGCCACTTCGATTTCATCACAGAAACCGTTCATCGCCTCGTCGCGCGAGTTATCAAAAATTTCCACCAAAAGATGGTGTAAACCTTCCGGCCCAGTCGAGCCGATATACATGCCGGGACGTTTACGGACCGGCTCCAAACCTTCCAGAACGACAATCTCGTCCGCCCCGTATTTGCGCTCTTTTTTCTCTTCTTTAGCCATTGGAATTTAGATGAAAATTAAGGAAAATAGACCGAAAACAAAAGGGTGGTTTAGAGGCCCTAGTAACCTTATTTTAGCAAAATTTGAGTTCAAAAGCAAAGCCCCGGCCTAGGACTAAATAGTCCTAGGCCGGGGCTTAATAGAGCCTTTATTTCCGTACCTCCCAACCCTTGGTCTCAAGCGCCAAAATAACCTGATTCATAGCCTGATTAGCCTCTTCATCAGACAAAGTCCGTTCAGCTGATTGAAAGACTAAGCGAAAAGCCAGCGATTTTTTTCCTTCTTTAGCAAAAGTATCGAACAAATAAGGCCCCTCCATTAGTAGTGCCCCGGCATTATTTTTAATCAATTCAGCCACCGTCTCTGGTTCTTCCGAATTAGGCACAAAGAGCGCCACATCGCGCAAAATTCTCGGGTAGACGGAAAAAGACTCGAATTTAAATTCCGGCTTGATAAAACGATCAAGATCAGCTGGCCGGCTGGGTACTTTATTAACCCAATCGCTCAATTTGTTTTCGGTGACTTCAATCTTTAATTTTGGTTTTTTAGATCCTGATCCGACCGCCACCCGGATTTCTTCCTGGCTACCGATAAAGACTGTGCCGATTTCAAACAATTTGACTTCTTCCGTATCAAAAATCACATTTTGCAAATTAAACTCGATGGTCTTTTTCATCCCCTCTGACAAATTAGTCCGCAACCAAGCTTTGTCCGAAGCCAAAGGTTTAGCTACCTCCACTTCACCATGGTCAGTAAAAGTGTAACCGTAAATTTCCGAGTAGCCATCATCAAGTAACATTTCCTTAACCTTATTAGCTAATTCAAAATTAGGGTTTAAGGTCGGTGGGGCTACTGTCGGCAAAGAAACTACTTTAATCTTATTAACTCCATACAAGCGCCCGACTTCATCGGCCAGGTCTTCTTTAATATTCAAATCAAGCCGATCGGCCGGAATCAAAGCAACTAGTTTCCCCCCATCTTTTTCAACCACAATCCGTAACCGTTTTAGATAATCAATTATTTCCAACTCAGATATTTCCACCCCGATTAAACCGACAATGTCAGACGTCTGGAAACTAATTTTAGTTCGAGCATTGTCAGCCTCAGTGGAACTAATGAATTCCGGCCGCAGTGGTCGATCAAGTAAAGCCGATAATTCCTGGGCAAAACCGTGTGGCGTTTTAGCATCTGGCGCTCGGTCCGGTAAAATTTTAATTTCTAGCTCCCAATCATTCCCAACTGGCACAATCTCTTCCACTTCAAAAGCGTGGCTCAAGACAGCCTCCGCCACTTGTTCAACTGGGGGCAATGGCTCGGCAAAATACTTTTCTAAATCACGATAAGAAAATTTCATAAAAGTTTAAAATTGTTTCAAGAAACGCAGATCGCCAGAATAAAATTGCCGAATATCAGTAATGCCATACTTAATCATAGCCAAGCGGTCAACAGCCGAACCAAAAGCCAAGCCATGCCATTTATCAGCATCTCGGCCACAAGCCTTGAAGACGTTAGGGTGGTACATGCCCGCCCCCACTACTTCCAACCACTTATTGCCCCATTTGATATCTAATTCTAAGCCCGGTTCAACGAAAGAGAAATAACTAGGGCGCCAGCGAAATTCAATTTTATCGCCCAACAAACGGCGATAGAAATATTCAATCATACCCTTCAGATGTCCCATTTGGACATTTTGGTCAATGACGACACCCCCAATTTGATAAAATTGAGCTTCGTGAGTCGCGTCGGTCGCTTCATTACGAAAAACTCGACCAGGAGTCAATATCCGAAAAGGCGGCTCATTATCGGTCAGAAAACGAGCATCAATCGCAGTGTCATGGGTGCGTAATAATTTTCGAGCCTCTAAAGGTTTAAGCCAAAAGGTATCCTGCATGGCTCGAGCCGGATGATTAGCTGGAATATTAAGGGCATCAAAATTAAACCATTCAGTTTCAATTTCTGGACCCTCCACAATTTGGAAACCAAGGTCCTTAAAAATCGTCTGGGTCTCCCAGATGATTTGGGACAAGGGATGAAGATGGCCCCTAGGTTTAGAATTTTGATCCATAAAAACAGCTTATCAAGAGACAGGGTAAAAAACAAATTTGGAGCCGATGGGAGGATTCGAACCCCCGGCATCTACTTTACCCAAATAGTTTTGCCTCGCAAACCTAATGGGCAAGCAAAACTGTTGCTCTATTTACCCCTTTGTTTTTTAATAATTTACAACTTGAGCCGATGGCAGGGATCGAACCCGCGACATCCACTTTACAGGAGTGGCGCTCTACCAACTGAGCTACATCGGCTTGGTTTTAAATTAACACAGATTAGAGGCTTGAACAAATTAACACAAACTCTCACGACCGTGAGAGTTTGTGTTAATTTGTTATTGAGAATTCAAAAATTACTTCCGCAAATCAATCTCCTTCAAAAACAAAGACACAGTTCCTCGCTCTGGAATCTTGCCCTTACCATTGACCATATCGGCAATCTTGGCAAAGTGCTTTTCGGCTCGTGAAATACCTTGACGAGCCCAGGAAATTAATCGGTGGGAGCCATTGACTAAAAGGATAAAACCGCGAGCCAAAACCAAGCGGACCGCTTGAACCAAGTTAAAAGCTAGGTGGTCAAAAAATAACTGACTCGAACGATAAAGGTTAGAGCTGGTTAATTCAAACTCCTGTCCCTGACGCAAAGCCAAAATCCGCAAAGAGAAGCTGGTGAACAGGACCGCGCCGGATCCGAGAATCAACCAAATTAAAATGAGATTAAACATAGATTAAGCACGAAGGCTTAGTGAGCGTCGCTAGTATCAAAGCGAGAGAAGCGGGAGATGATGATTCTCTCACCAAATTTTTGGGTTAAACCCTTAATTAAAGCGTCAATCGTTTGGCTGGAATCTTTAATATATTCTTGAGTCAATAATTCTTCAGTGGTCGCTGGGGCACAAGCCGTAATGTGCATAGCCAAATCATCAGCCAAAGTCTTGAATTCAACATTTTTAGCCACAAAATCAGTCTCAGAATTAAGCTCCACAATCGCCCCCAAAGTACCTGTGGCGTGAACATAGACTCCGATTGCGCCCGCTTTAACCTCCCGACCGGATTTTTTGTCAGCAATATCGGCACCCTTGGCTTTCAAAGCGGCTAAAGATTTTTCCAGATCACCGCCGGCCTCTTCTAAGGCTTTTTTGCATTGAGCGATAGAAATACCAGTCCGGTCCCGTAATTCTTTGATTTGTTCAGTGCTGATCATAACCTAAATAAGTAAATTTAAAGGATAAGTTGGACCCACCTATTATAACACCCTGATAAAAATCAAGTCAACCCACCCAAGGCGGATCCGTCTTGGGTGGAGGGTCTTAGACGACAATCGGGGCCGGAGTGGCAGGAGCTGGGGCAGTGGCTGGAACAATTTCCGGAGCGGAAGCTAAACCTTCCTTGTAAACAGACACAATTTGTTGAACAAAAAAAGCAATACTGGAACCAGAAGCATCATTACCCACCAAGGGGTAATTAATATCATCAATCGAACAATCGGAATTAGCCACAGCAATAACTGGAATCTTCATCATCTTGGCTTCAGCCACCGCAATCGCTTCAGACTTGGCGTCAATCACGAAAACTGCCGCCGGCATTTTGGCCATATTAGTAATTCCACCAAAAGTTTGCTCGAGTTCCTCCACTTCCTTGGAAATAAGTAGGCGTTCTTTTTTAGTGTAAACGGCCAACTCACCTTTCTCCCCTTTCGATTTCCAGGAGGCTAGCAAATTTAAGCGTTTGTTGATTTCTTTAAAATTGGTCAAGGTACCACCAATCCAGCGCAGAGTAACAAAAGGTTGATCGATAGACTTGGCTCCACGTTCCACCGACGAACGGGCTTCCGGCTTGTTGCCGACAAAGAGAATTTGTTTGCGAGCCTTGGCTAAGTCTTTGATAAAGTTAGTGGCGGTCACTAGCTGATCAGCAGTTTTTTCAATATCAATAATGGCGGCCCGATTTTTGTAACCAAAAATAAAATCTGAAATCGAGGGATGGCGACGTTCACGAGAGTAACCATAATGAACCCCGGCCCGGAACATTTCCTTAATCAGGGGGTTCTTGGTCTCTTTAGTTTGGTCGGAATTGACGCTTAACATACGGGGCCCAGTCTAACAAAAAGAGCTTGGTTTGGCAAGGCTGGAGTGCTGGCTTTTAGCTGTTAGCTGGTAGGTTTTAGGAAAATTAGGAAAAAGAAAACCGCCACCCCAACTGTTTTCGTTGGGATGACGGTGTCGATACTTCATTTCCAGTTAACAAGCACGAGGCCTGTCATAACCGTGGCCACGCCCACCCATTGAGATAGCGAGAGAGGTTGCCCCAGAAAATGACTGGCGATAGCAGTAACGGCCGGATAACTGCCGGCAATAAGCACGATCGTCGTCAAATTTTTGGGAGAGGCATTCATGGCCATCAACATGAAGTAAAATCCTCCAGCTGACAATATTCCCATGACAGAGGCATTGACAGCCGACGACATCGTGATTTTCGCCAGGTCGCCTGTCGCCCTCAATGAGACCAGGCCGCAGAGCAGGATAAAGGCGACAGTTTCGAAAATCAGTGTCACCTTTTCTCCATGAACTTCGGTCGCCTTGTTGCCGGGGATCGAATAAACCCCCCACATTAGAAGCGCCATGACTGAATATAAACACCACATGTTGATACCCTCCCGCTGGTTTAGACCAGGCTTGTTTGTGAATGGATGGAAATTATCTATTTTACATTATACACCTATTAAGCCTACTTGTCAATGGATTACGAGGAAACCCCTTATTTAAAGCCGTTTTGTAACTAGAGTCCCCCGGATTTGGCTTTGCCAAATCCGGGGGACTTATTCTTACTTACTTACCTGCTTACTTGCTTATCCGCTTACTCACTATCCTCACTCTCCTCCCCCGTCTGACCAGATTTGAGACTCTCAATAATTGGACCGATGGCTCCGGCCATAATTTGCTCCAGACCGTGCCAGGACTTTTTGATTCGGTGATCAGTAATCCGATCCTGCAGATAGTTGTAGGTCCGGATTTTCTCGGACCGATCCCCCGTCCCAATCTGACTCTTGCGTTCAGTGGACATTTTCTTCTCCTCGGCCTCGGATTTGGCTGATTCCATTTTGGCCATCAAAATCGCCATAGCTTTGTCTTTGTTGCGCTGTTGAGACCGTTCACTCTGACAGCGGACCACCAAGCCAGAAGGTTTGTGCAAAATGCGAACAGCTGTTTCCACTTTGTTGACGTTTTGACCACCGGCCCCACCGGAGCGAGTAAAAGAGATTTCTAAATCAGACGGATTGATTTCAATTTTTTCAAATTGGCGGATGGGCATGATAGCCACCGAAGCGGTCGAGGTATGAACCCGACCCTGCTTTTCCGTCACTGGTACTCGTTGAACCCGATGGACCCCCATTTCATAACGTAAATCGTTGTAAGCTTCTTTACCGGTCACTTCAAAAGACACATCTTTATAACCACCTAGATCCGACTTGGCTTCGTCTAGAAGAGCAAAAGACCAGTCTTGGGCTAAAGCGTAGCCCCGGTACATCTCGGCCAAATCTGAAGCGAAGAGGGCTGATTCGCCACCACCGGCCCCGGCCCGAATTTCCAAAATTAAAGAATTAGGGGTGGCTTCTTCCACTTCTTCCTTTTTAACAATCTCGATCATCTGCGCTTCTAGATCGGCTAATTGTTTTTCCAACTCAGTGATTTCTTCAGCCGCCAATATCGCCATACTAGGATCGGCCGACAAGGCTTTAGCTTCGACTAATTTAGTCGCCAAATTTTGATAGTAAGAGGCGAGATAAATCGTCTTGGGATTAGTTTTGAATGGTTCAAGATCAAACATAGCTTTTCTTGATGGTAACAAAAAAACGCCCCCATAAAAAGCGACGTTTTTTTGGTTTGAGAATATTTACTTTTTAGCTTTAGCTTTGGCTTTCTTGGCTGGCTTTGCTTCACTAGCCTTAGAAGCCCGGGTCTTGAATTTCTCGACGCGACCGGCGATATCCATCACCTTTTCATTGCCAGTAAAGAAGGGGTGGCAAGACGAACAGATTTCAACTTCCAGTTTTGGTTTAGTGGAGCCAATCGTAAAAACGTTACCGCAGGCGCAAGACACGGCGGCTTCCGGAAAATATTTAGGATGAATTTCTTTTTTCATGATTTACCCTGTTGAGTAAGATTTGGCCTTACTAACAAATTAATTAATACCTCTTGTGATGAAAATATCTGAGTATTTTGGAAAAGCCCAAGTGGGCCAAATCTAGACTTTAAAATCTTAAAGTCTTACTCAACAGGGTGAACTATAGCAGAAAACTAGCCACCCTGCAAGGAGTTAATCATCGTCTGATACCGGGCTGTTTTAGCCATAACTTGATCACCATAAAAAGCATTCTTGGCCAAGCTCCAATTACCCCCGGCATAATATTTCAAAGCGGCCTTGCGTTCAGAGCTATAATTACCGGCGCTAGCTCCATTGTCCGACAAAAGTAGTCCGGCGGCGGCAAAAGCGTCTTCGGCATTCCAAGGATTCGGCGGATTATGACCTGTCACACTAGAAATCCGATCGGCAAACATTTCCCAAGTTGAAGGAATAAATTGAGCCGGCCCCATCGCTCCACCATAGCCACCACCATAAGGACAAGAAACAGGCATGGTGTTGGGATCAAAACCGAGAGCTTTAGTAATTCGCAAGAAAGGCTCAATATCGCGTTCCGGCTTCATGATGTCAGTATATTTCTTGGTATCTTGAGGTCGATTACAAGTCCCAACATTGACTCCGAGAGTACCCGAAGAAGTGTCGGATTCTTGAGTGATAATCGCCAAGATATAAGCCGGGCGTAGGTCGACTCGTTTACCAACAATAGTGGCATACTCCAAAGCTTGGCCGAAAGAAATTCCTTTAGCGTCACGCAATTTAAATAGAGCGCTTAAAATCGCACTTCGCTCTTGTTGGCGTAAAGCAATCACTTTCTTGTAAGCCCCCTCTTGAGCCTTATTAATTTTCAGCAAAGAATTTTTCTCTTTATTCAACTGTTCAATTTTAGATTTTTCCGCTTCAATGGCCTTTTGAGCATTGACAGCTGAATCACGTTTATCTTCCAAAACAATTTTCTGAGTCTCTGTCTCAACTCTGGTTCCTCGAATAATCGCTAAAGAGTTTTGAACTGCTTCTTGGATGGCATTAAAGGTACCGAGATCAATAAAAAAACTGGACAACTTTTGGTCACTTAAAGCGACCTCGATTACCGATGAGGCATCAAGCTCCCGAGTTTTGCGTAAGAGTTCAATGAGAGATAATTTTTCTCGACCCACTTTATCATCCAGAGCGCCAATAGTCTTAACTTTTTGGGTAATGGTTGTACCTAATCTGGCGATTTCAATTTGTTTAGCTTTAATCTTAAGTTGAGCGGTTTTAATTTTATTGTCCAGAATATCAATGTCCCGCTGAACAGAAGCCGTCTCTTGTTGCTGACCACGCAAAAGTGCCGTTTGGCCGGCGATTTGAGCTTCCACTTCCTTTAATTGAGCTTGCAGTTGAGCCTCCTGGGCCGCTTTGTCAGGCGGGAGAGCCTGTGCCAAGGAGATGAGAGGCCAGAAGCAAAGACTGAACGCCAGACCTAAACCAACCTGACGAAGAACTGATCGTAAATGCATAAAAAAATTATAGCAAATTTATCACTCAACGGAAAATTAAAAATACCCCGCCGGCCAATTGGCCGGCGGGGTATTTTTAATTTGATTTAAATTATTCTTTAGTTTCAGTCGCTTCAGCCTCTTCTTCAGACTTACCTTTCTTTTCCACTTCAATGGCCGAAATATCGATCGGTGTTTCCTCTTCTTTCACTTCTTCGCCGGCTTCGGTAATCGAGGCGATTACTTCATCAGCTTCGGCAATCATCGTCACTCCAGTCGGTAATTTCAAATCACTAACATGAATTTGCGAATCCAAAGCCACTAAGCCGGAGATATCGACGATAAAATCATGGGGCAAATCTTTCGGCAAAGCTTCCACTTCCAATTCATGCAAAACTTTAATTAAAGCGCCACCAAAATCTTTGATCGCTGGAGCCACGCCTTCGAAGACCAAAGGAATACTGACCCGAATCGGTTTTTTGGTATCAACAGCAAACAAATCAACATGAATCGTCTTACCCGATACTGGATGTTTGACCACTTCATGAATGAGGACGTCCTTCTTATCATCACCGATTTTGACCGTCACAAGAGTCGACTCCCCGGCACTACTAAGTACTTTATTGAAATCCTTAACGTCCAACCAGAGAGCTTCAGCTGGGTTTTTGCCACCATAAATAACCGCTGGCAGACGGCCTTCGGCTCGTCCAGCTACTAAATCTTTGCCAAAAGTTTCTCGGCGTTGTGCTTGTAGAGTTAACATACGGGGCCCAGTCTAACAAAAAAGCAGGAAAAGTCAATTTTTTTACCCTTTTTAAACTCCATCAATCTCTCCCCTCTTTTTTTCTCCAAACTATGCTTTAATGACTCCATTAGGGTCCAACGATTAATGGATTTCTATAGAAACCCTTGCTTAATAATAGGAAGTAATAAAACTTTAATATGTTTGAAGAGAATTGTTTTAAAAGTCTAGTAACTTTATCCAAAGCAGAGGGATTTGTCACAAAATTTATATCAGACATCAACCTATTGCAAAAGGAATACTTTATTCAGGAAGTTTTTGGGCGAAAGAAAATAAGCCCCGAACCTTACGATTTATCCTTGAGTGATTTTTTCTTTCGACAGAAATTAATTCAGGGGAACCAAATCACCGCAAATGATTTAACAGATGAAAATATAAAAAAACTTGCTTCAACATTGAGAGCCGTACATTCTACAAAAATCCCTTTTGAAATCGAAGGGTATACTAAGAATGAGTATTTAATAGATAAAATCTATAACCCGGTTTTGGTTTGTGATAAAATTTTAGAAAAAGCACCCGTATATTTCCTTCAAAAATACGGAAATATTTTAAGAGAGAAGATGGAAGAATATAAAAAAGTCATTGATAAATCTCCATACAAAATAGGCTTAATCCACGGAGATCTAAGAGGGAGTAATATTCTGTTGTCAGAAGGTGATATTTCTTTGATTGATTGGGCAGATAGTAGACTAGATATTATAAGTTGCGATATCGCCCAATTATTTTATTTATTAGATTTTAACCAGCTTCAGGAACACGCTTTTTTAAAAAAATATCAAGAAGATTTTGTAACAAACGATATCATTATTATGCACAAAATTCTCCTAAGCCTATACGATATTGTTTGGGGTGATTTCACTGGCAAAACAGTCAAGGAGAGTGGGGTGGAGAGGCTGGAACAACTCTTAGCAATAAATTGATTAGTTGGAATATTTTCTGAGTATTTCCGTCACAACCATTGGGCTTTTTATCAACTCAATTTCAAAACCAAGCTCTTTATATATTCCTGTTTTATCCTGACAATCATCTAAAAGTACTATGTCTGAATATGTAAGATCGTTTTTCATTAAGTATTCATCGAAAAACGGTATTTTTTTACCGATTGTCTGGTATTTATAAGCACAAAGTTCATTTGATATAAGAAACCCATCGAAGTATTTCTCTAATCCCATGGCGGGTATAGTGAATCTTCTAAAAGTGTCCATATTGTCTGTCGCGATAACGACCTTAATCCCCTTAGATCTAAGATTCTGGATAGCTGAAATTGAATTTGAGTCGGTTACTCTCATATTTTCACAACTTTCTTTTAGTGTGTTAAATATATTTTCATATTTCAATTCAGTCCCATCTATCTTGAATTCTCCCCTGAAGTGCAATGACAACAAACATACCCGCGCGATATGCTA